>CAVDQP010000078.1:0-5559 GCA_963611245.1 Holdemanella biformis | reverse complement strand
GGATATAATTTTTTATTGACAAGGGAAAGAATCTATGGTTTTATTCATTAAATTTTTTAATGATTTTGATTTAAAAACAGTCGGGTGCAGGGGAAAATGGAAACAAAAAGAATCTTGAAAGAGTTTTTAAGAACTGTCGGCAACGGTCGCCGGTTCGGAAAAATTCTGCTTTCTTACGCAAAGGAAACTTCCGGTCGTCCGCAACAAACTTGTCTGTTGCGGGATTTAAAGGATATCGGTCGGGCTAAATTAAAAGATATAGCCTTAAAGACGGGATATTCTCCGCAAAATTTATGTATGCTGTATAACGGTTTGGAAAAAGAAGGGCTTATCGCTCGTCAGGTGGACGAAACAGACCGGCGGAATACGTATTATTTTTTGACGGACGAAGGTATGAAGGTTGTGGAGGAAAGCGAAAAGATTGTATTAAGATTGGTGGTTCAAATGTTTTCCGGTCTTTCGGAAGATGATTTAATCAACTTGAAAAACAGTATGAAAACACTAAATAATATTTTGGAAAAAATTATATAATAGAACGGGAAAATAAAAATGAGTTTGGCGAAAAGAAGCAAAAGAATTATATTTTACGGGTTGTTGATTCTTGTCGGTGTCGGCGTTTATTATAAATATTTTCATGCCGAAGATAAGATTATGTATATCACGGAAGATATTAAAAGACGCGATATTCAAAAGGTTGTCGACGCAACCGGCGAAGTGCGCGCGATAGAGCTGGTCACGGTGGGCGCTCAGGCTTCCGGTAAAATCGAAAAGCTGTATGTAAAAGTCGGACAAGAGGTCAAAAAAGGGGATATGATTGCTCAAATCGATTCCACCACGCAGCAAAACGATGTGAACAGTGCAAAGGCTCGCTTAAACAGTTACAAAGCGCAGTTGTCCGCGGCGAATATCTCGTTAAAGATTGCCGAAAAGCAATATCAACGGACCAAAATTTTGCAACAAAAGAGCGCGGCTTCCGCCGAAGAGCTGGAAGATGCTCAAAATGCGTATGAAGCAGCAAAATCCAAGGTGGCGGAAATCGAATCTTCTTTAAAAGAGGTTGAAATTTCTCTCAGCACGGCCGAAACAAATTTAGGCTATACGAAAATTACGGCGCCTTTGGACGGTATGGTCGTTTCCGTTCCGGTCAAAGAAGGTCAAACCGTGAACGCCGCCATGAGCACGCCGACGATTGTTCAAATCGCGGATTTAAGCCAAATGGAAATCCTGATTGAAATTTCCGAAGGAGACATCGACAGTGTTCACCCCGGTCAAAAAGTGACGTATTCGACTTTGGCCGAATTAAACAAAGAATATGAAACAACTTTAAATTCCATCGATCCGGGATTGACTTTGTTGACCAACGGCGAATATTCGGAAGTTGTCGGTTCCAGCGAGGCAATTTACTATTACGGGCGGTTGATTGTGCCGAACGAGGAAAGAAAATTAAGAATTGGTATGACGACGCAAAATATTATCTATGTGGCGTTTTCCGAAAATGTTTTTGCCGTGCCTTTGTTGGCGGTGAAAGAAGGAGAAAACGGAAAGTATATCGAAATTCTTGAATCGGAAGATAAGCTTCGCCGTGTTCCCGTAACAACGGGCGTTTCGGACGGGTTGCGCGTTGAAATTAACGGAAATGTTTCAGAAGGGGACAAGGTCGTCTTGGCTCAAATGTCGGCGTCGGAAGCTTCCGCTAAAGTGGAAAGCGTTCGCAGACGGTAATTTTTGAACTTTCAATGAAAATGGCGATATAAGAATGACAAATATTATTGAACTGAAAAAAATCAATAAATTTTACGGACAGGGCGAAAATCGCGTCCATGTGCTGAAAGATATTGATTTTACGATAGAAAAAGGAGACTTTGTCGCGATTATCGGGCAATCCGGTTCCGGAAAGTCCACTTTGATGAATATCATCGGCTGTTTGGACGTGCCGACTTCCGGCTCTTATAAAATCAACGGCGTTGAAGTCGGTAAAATGGAAAGAGACCAGCAGGCGGATTTAAGATGCAAGACTTTCGGTTTTATTTTTCAAAGGTATAACCTGTTGACAAATTTAAGAGCCGATGAAAATGCGGCTTTGCCGGCTGTGTATCTGGGAATGAACGCTCAAGACAGAGAAGAAAGAGCCGTTCGTCTTTTGGAAGATTTGGAACTTGGAAATAAGCTTGCCAACAAACCGAACGAGCTGTCCGGCGGACAACAACAACGGGTCAGTATCGCGCGGGCGTTGATGAACGGCGGCGAAATTATACTGGCGGACGAACCGACCGGCGCTTTGGATTCAAAAAGCGGTGAAATGGTGATGTCTATTATTAAAAAATTACATCAGCAGGGGCATACGATTATTCTGGTTACTCATGACAGAAGTATCGCGGCACAAGCCAGCCGAATGATTGAAATCAAAGACGGGGAAATTGTTTCGGATATGCGCCGTTCTTCCGATTTTCATCAGATGACGGATAAAACAAAAGATATTAAAAGAAGCCGTTTTGCGTCTTTTCGGTATCGTTTTATGGAATCTTTCAATATGTCCGTTCACGCGATATTGGCCAATAAAATGCGTTCGTTGTTAACGATGTTGGGGATTATTATCGGTATCGCGTCGGTGGTTTCCGTTGTGGCTTTGGGAAACGCTTCGCAAGCCAAAATTATGGAACGTATCAGCTCTATGGGCACAAACACCATCAATATTTTACCCGGTAAAGGGTTCGGCGATTTGCGTTCCGGCAAAGTCAAAACATTAAAAGTCCGAGATTCCGACTTTTTGGGAAGGCAGGGTTTTATTGACAGTTCCACGCCGAATGTTTCCGCCAGCGGCACTCTTTTATACCAGAATTATTCTTTAACGGCCAGCTTGACCGGCGTCGGCGCGCAATATTTTAATGTGCGAGGATATAAAATCAAACAAGGTCGGATATTCACGCCACAGGAAGTAAAAGAATCCGCCTCTGTGGTTGTCATTGACGATAACACGCTTAAAGAAATTTTTGAAAACGAACCGAATCCGGTCGGAAAAATTATCATTTTTGATAAGAAGCCTTTCAAAGTTATCGGTGTTACGGAAAAAGATTCAAGCCCGGGCCCCATGTCTGAAAGTATGCATTTGTGGACGCCTTACACCACGGCGATGTATAAAGTCACGGGCAGCAAGGATATCAATTCCATTACGGCGAAGATTTCCGACAATGTCAATTCTCAGATGGCGGAAGAAAGTATCGACGTTTTGTTGACCAGTCTGCACGGGAAAAAAGATTTCTTTATGATTAACACGGACAGCATTAAACAAACCATTGAAAGCACGACAAATACCATGCGTCTTTTAATCGCCAGTATCGCAGTGATTTCTTTGATTGTGGGCGGTATCGGCGTGATGAATATCATGTTGGTTTCCGTGACGGAAAGAACAAAGGAAATCGGTATCAGAATGGCTATCGGCGCAAAACAGATGGATATTTTGCAACAGTTTTTAATAGAGGCTATTTTGATTTGTATTGCCGGCGGTTTGATGGGGGTTTCCTTGTCTTTACTTATCGGTTGGGGATTTAACACGTTTTCAAAAGACTTCGGTATGGATTTTTCAACAATGTCCATTGTGTTGGCGTTGCTGTGTTCTACTTCTATCGGCGTTATTTTCGGTTATATGCCGGCGAAAAACGCTTCTAACCTGAATCCTATTGATGCATTGGCGAGTGAATGATATGAAAAATACGAGAAAAAATAAAATGAAAAGTTTTTTGGTTCTTTTATCCCTTTTGTGGATAGGCAGTTGCGCTTCTTCAAAGTATGAACTTGTCCGTTTGGACAAAGAATTGGGATTGACGCAAGAAATAAAGCAACAGTATACCGCCGATACAAATTGGTGGGAAAAATACGGAAATTCCGAGCTGAACACGTTAGTTCAAACAGCTTTGGTGAATAATCCGGATTATTTGAAAGCGGCTGTAAATATTCAAAAGGAATTGTATAACCTGAATTTATCGACATCGGATTTATTCCCGACTTTTTACGGGTCTTTGGGGGCGTCTTCTCAAAGACAGGTTTACACAAGCGACAGTTTTTCCAATAATTTTTCCGGCGAGCTGGGGCTGAATTATGAAGTGGATTTATACGGAAAAATCAGAGACGCTCGTTCTGTAAAAGAATTTGAATACAAAGCAACGGTTATGGACAAAGAAGCGGCGCGTTTATCTCTTGTCAACAGCGTGGTTGATTTGTATTTTAATTTGGAATATCTCAGCAATTCGATTGATTTGACTAAAAGCAATATTCAAGCTTACAAAAACATTCACACGATTGTGCAAGAAAAATACACCAGCGGCAAAGTGGACGAATTGGATTTGACTCAGGCGAAACAAAGTTTGCTGGCCGAAGAAAACAAACTGTTGACTTTGGAAACGAATTTTCGG
This sequence comes from Holdemanella biformis, assembly GCA_963611245.1. Lineage (GTDB taxonomy): Bacteria > Pseudomonadota > Alphaproteobacteria > CASFRQ01 > SAAU01 > CASFRQ01. The sequence goes on along the minus strand of CAVDQP010000078.1, from coordinate 1,150 downwards.
GAAATGGAACAAAGTTTGCGCAATATTTTGAATATGTCGCCACAAGACAGATTGGATTTGCAATACGGCAATATTTTGGAACAAAAAAATCTGGGCGTGAATATGGAAGTGCCGGTAGCCGTTTTGGCGCAAAGACCTGACTTATTGGCCGAACAATACCGTTTGGAAAAGGCTTTTAAAAATATAAAAATGGAGGAAAAAGGTTGGTATCCGAGTCTTTCTTTGAAAGGCGCGATTGCGACTTCTTCTTCCAAAGCTAGGACAACATTTGATTTCCCGTATATTTTAGGAAGTGTTTCTTTGGAATTGCCGTTTTTGGATTGGACGAAAGTCAAAAATAACGTCAAGATTTCCGAAGCCGATTATCAAATTGCTCTGTTGGATTTTAAAGAGACTTTGACGCAGGCGTTGAATGAAGTGGCGTATTATTATTTCGCGTATTCCAGATCTTTGGACGTGTATGAAAACACGTTGGAAAATGTTCAAAACACGAAAAAAATCACCGGCTATTACGAAATTCGGTATTTGAACGGCAAGTCGGAATTTAAAGATTTGTTGCAAGCCGTCAACAGTGAAAATTCAACGAAAAAAGACCTGATTCAACAAAAATATCAGATTATTAAGTATGAAAACTATATCTATAAGGCGATGAACGGCAAGTATTAAATTTTTCATCGTCTTTTGAGGTCTGAGACGGCCGGAAGAAGCTTAAAAAAATATGCGTGAAATGTTAACACGGATAGGATTTAGGCGTTTTCTTCCGGCTGTTGTTTTATATCCGGCTTTTTGAAAACAGGTATACGAAAAAGCCTGTAAAAGAGCGCCAACTCTTTTTATCGATTTGTCCTCGGCGTAATTAAATGACTTTTATCCGACAGATTTAAAGAAAATCTGATAGTTTTAAGAAAAAGATTTAACAAGTATCATAGGCAGAACATGGATAACCGGCTCTTCATACGGGTGAACTTTTTTAATCGCGGCCAACGTTTTTTCGATTTTATCTATTTGACAGATAACTTCCACTTTCAGTTCTGTTTCTTCGCATAATTCATCGGCCGAACCGATGTAAGGATGCGCCCCGTCCAAAGGTCGCCAAACGCCTGTGACCTTGCTGTAAGACATACAACAATCGTAATTTCCGATATGTCCG
>CAVDQP010000077.1:0-5697 GCA_963611245.1 Holdemanella biformis | reverse complement strand
GAGTATAACGCTTTTTCTTCTAAAAAAGTTCATTTTATTTCAAAAAAAAGAAAAAATATTTTTTGAAAAATATTGACGCAAAAAGAAATGTTCTTTAATATATCTTTTATGACCATAAAACAGGAGGTAAAAATGAATCTGTTTGAAGCCAGAGAATGTATGAACGCAGCGTGCATCTTTAACGATATGACTCAATTTAAAGAGGCTATCCAAAATGGTGTTGATTTAAAAAAATACGACGATGATTTCATTCAGACGGCGATAAAAAACTGTTCTACTGATGTTTTGGAGGCGCTTTTTCAACACGGGTTGGAAATTGAAAAAAAAGATTACGAGACTGCTTGGAACTTTTTAAAACTGAAAAAAACAGATGCAAAAATCAAAAAAATGCAAAAAATGGTCAGTGAGGCTTTAAAAACAAAGATTCTGTCTGTTGCAAAGCAAAACAGAAAGAATAAAACAGAACAAAGCTCTTCAGATTTTATTATCGGTGACGTGGTGCAATCTTGTATCAAAGGAGCAAAACGATAATTTTACCGCCGGTTTTACAAACAGTTGTAAAACGATTGATGCTGTAAAAAGTTGTTTTTATGCTTTTATAAAAAATTTTCAATTGATTTTTTGTATCAAAAGAAGTATAATCCCTTTGTCTTGGAAACAAGACTATGACGCTAAACGAAAAACGGAATAGGTGTTATGGACCCGGGGGCGGTACCCGGCACCTCCACCATTTTAAAAGCGCAGAGCGTGTAAAAGCGTGTCGCTTTGAAAAATCAAATATTCAGGGGGGTGAAACAGGATCGACATGCATAATAAAGGTTTTCTCTTGCGTTCGGCATTGTTCCGCCGTTATCGGGCTATTATAATAAATGCGAACGATAATTTCGCTCCTGTCGCCGTCGCTGCTTGATTAGCCGCAAGGTGACGATTTCAATTCCCGAAACATTGAGCGTTTCGGGTGGGGTTTGGGGTTTCCCAGCAACAGAAAACTCCGTTTTTTTATGTTTTTTTAATGTCGCCTTTTGACAAAAATCGTCGGTCAAATCATCAAAAAAATATTTGTTTTTTGAATGTGTTAAAGGCGGACAGGTGCAACGGAATAAAAAAGAAAGGAAAAAGTAAGGTGTCTTCATTTATTGATTATGCACGGTATATTCAAGATGCTTTGCTGAAAATGATACGCAAGATTCTGGAAAAAGTCGAAAAAGAAGGACTGCAAGGAAATCACGCGTTTTATATTACTTTTAAAACAAACGGTGACGGGGTGAAAGTGCCGGATTTTTTAAAAGCCGCCTATCCCGATGAAGTGACGATTGTTTTACAACATCAGTTTGAAAATCTGCATGTTTCGGAAAATTATTTTCAAGTGGATTTAAGCTTTTCCGGCGTTTATTATCCTTTGACGGTTCCTTTTGATTCGGTTTTGTCTTTTTCGGATCCGTCGGAACAGGTGATATTCCAATTTTATGATCTTGCGGCGGAAAAAGATAAAAGAAGCGAAGAAAAACGCCGTTCTGTTGATATTCTCGATGATGAAGACAAAAAAGATATGCTGTCAAAGGAAGAAAAAAGAGAATTGTTCAATTTGGAAGGAAAAAAAACGCAACGGGAAAAAGTGTCCTCCTTTCCCGCTCAACATGAATCGGCCGAATTGATAGATTTTGACACATTAAAAAAGAAAAAGAAAAAATCTTAATAAAACACCGCTGGACGGAGGTATTTTATGAAAAAACATTCCGTAAAAATTTTTTCTCACCCGACTTCATTTTGTTTGGAAGACGAATTTTGGGACGCTTTGCAGTTGATTGCAAAACAATCCGAACATTCTTTGTCTTCTTTGATTGAATATGTGGACGAAACAAGGGAAGGTAAAAACCTGTCCAGCGCTTTAAGGGTTTTTATCTTGAAATGGTTTCAAAAAACGTGGGCTCGTCCGCCTTTTGAAAATTTCAAGTAAAATCAAAAAAGTATTTTATCTTGTCAGATAAATAATCAGCCCGATGCCAAGGCAAACTCGGTAAATTGCAAAGGGCGCAAAAGACGCTTTTTCCAGCCACTTCATCAAAAAAGAAATGGCCAACAGCCCGAAAATAAAGCATAAGAAAACGCTTAAAAACAGGTCAGAACTTAAAGCGATGGTTGGGCCGTTTATCAAAGATTTGACAATCATCAACAATCCGCCGGCGAAAATAACCGGCATGGAAAGCAGCATGGAAAATTCCGCCGCCTCTTTTCTTTTCAATTTTAAAAAGCGACCGGCCGTCATGGTAATGCCGGAACGGCTGGTCCCCGGTATTAAAGCCAGCGCTTGAAAACAACCGATGATAAAGGCGTCTTTGAATGTTATGTCGTGCAGGTTTTTTTCTTTTGAATTGAAAAAATCCGCGCCATACAACAAAAGCCCGAAAAAAATCGACGTTCCGGCGATGACATAAGGAGAGCGCAAATACCGTTCAATCAATGAAAGAAAAAGACCGCCGGCTACCACGGCCGGCAAAGTCCCGACGATAAGTTTGAAAAGTAAATTGCGTCCTTCGCCTTTGACGAAAACACCTTTTATCAGGTTGAAAACAGTCGGAAAAAAATAAACCATAACGGCCATCAATGTGCCAAAATGCAATGCAATATCCACCAGAAGCCCTTGATCCGGCTGTTGAACGATTTTTGAAAACAAAATTAAATGCCCCGACGAACTGACCGGTAAAAATTCTGTCAGACTTTGAATGACGCTTAAATAAAAAAGATGCCGATTCATTCTTTGTTTCCTTTTTGGATAAAATTGTTTTGAAGAGGAAAAGCCTTTTGTTTATACTTCTTTTATCTTAAAACAAAAAGAAAGAAAAGATGAAAATAAATTTTTCCGCTGTAAAAGAAGTTTTTTGGTCGGAATATGAACGCTTTGTTTTGTGGATTCCGGTTTTTCTGGGCGCAGGGATACTTTTTTACTTTGCTTTGCCTGATGAACCGCCGCTTTGGCCGGCGCCGGTGGCGTTGGTCGGATGCGGTGCCGGTCTTTTTTATTTTCGAAAAAAGCGCGAAATAGGCATTTTTTGGATAGCCGGTTTTCTGTTTTGTCTGGGGTTTGAACTGATACAACTGAAAGCGCACGCCGTCTCTGCGCCGGTTTTAAAGAAAAGAACCGGCGTTGTTCAAGTGCAGGGGAAAGTCGATTCCGTGCAGACTTTGCTTTCAGCTCAAAGAATTATTTTGAAAAATCCGACGATAGAAGGCATAGCCCCTCAGCAGACGCCTGTTAAAGTTCGAGTGCGTGTCAACGGATTGCGAACGTTGGTTAAAACGGGCGATAAAATTCGGGTGAAAGCAAAATTGATGCCGCCTTCTTTTCCCGCGATGCCGGAAAGCTATCCTTTTTTGAAAAAATTATGGTTTGACAGATTGGGTGGCGTCGGATTTGCTTTAGGTCGGTTGGAAATTGTTGAAAAAGCGCCTGTTTCCTCTTTGGAACACGGGCTTGAAAATATTCGCAGGCAAATTACTTTTCGATATAAACAGCTGATGGATAAGCCGGAAGCGTCCGTGGCGGCGGCTTTGATTGTGGGTGAACAGGGTTCTATTCCGAAAAAGCTGAATCAGGCGTATAAAGATATCGGCATTACGCATATTTTATCCGTGTCGGGGTTCCATATGAGCTTGTTGGCCGGTTTTGCCTTTATCGTTTTTCGCTTTTTGTTTTCTTTAAGCTCGTGGCTTTCTTTAAGGGTGAATACAAAAAAATTAAGTCTTGTATGCGCTTTGATTTTGACTTTCGGATATTTGTTGATTTCGGGACTGGCGTTGCCGGCGGTTCGGTCTTTTTTGATGCTGTGCGTCGGTATGCTGGCCGCGTTTTTGGACAGGAGAGTTTTATCCATCAGAAATGTGGCTTTTGTGGCGTTTATTTTGCTGCTTTTTTATCCGGAAGCTTTGATAACCGCCTCTTTTCAATTGTCTTTCGGGGCGGTTTTGATTTTAATCAGCGGGTTTGAATATGCGATGAAAAAGAACTGGTTTCGCAAAGATGGTTCTTTTTTCGGTTTCGGATATAATCTGTTGTTGGGTGTTGTCTTGACGAATTTTTTGGCAGGCATTGTGACAATGCCGTATGTGATTTATCATTTCAACAGGATTCCTCTTTACGGATTGTTTGGAAATTTTTTGCTGGGAGGTATTTTTTCTTTCTTTGTTATTCCTCTTTTGTTTATCGGCGTTGTTTTGATGCCGCTCGGGTGGGACGCCTTGCCGGTTCTTTTAGCCGGAAAAGGGTTGTTCTTTTTGAATAAAGCCGCTTTTTTGCTTTCTCAGGTCAAAGGCGCCGTCTGGAATGTGCCGGCGCCGACGGCCGGCGGAATTGTGTTGTTTTCTTTGGGCTTTTTATGGGTGTGTCTGTTTATGACAAAGCTGCGGTGGGCCGGTGTTGTTTTTATGATGTTGGGAATAAGCACAATGGCTTTGAATGAAAAATATGATGTGTATGTGTCGCAAGGCGGCAAATTGGTTGCCGTCCGTTCGCCTCAAGGTCGGCTTTTGTTTTCAAATTTGCAAAAAGAAAAATTTGTCCGCTCCGTCTGGTTGCAAAGAGAAGGCGCGGATAGCTTTTCCGTTTCAAAAGAAGATGTTTTTTCCTTGTCTCAACCTTATGAAATCAAAGGGTTGAAAATAGCGTTTCTGCAAAAAGATTGCGTCGGCGCCGATGTGGCTTTTTTGACGGACGGTTCTGTATCGGATTGCGCCGCAAAAAAAGTGGTGACTCGCGCCGAATCTTGGAAAAAAGGAACTTTTGTCTTAAAAAGAACGCGCTCCGGCTACCTTTTGAAAAATTCGGCGGATAGTTTGAAAAACAGACTGTGGAATCCTGTTCGAAAAAAAATCTTGTTGAGAGGCAATAAAAGCTAGACTTTTGACTTAAAAAATAAAAAAAAGATTGACTTTTTTTTAAAAAAAGAGTAAAGAATAAATGTAAATTGTTTGGATTCTGAAAAATGAAGGGGGAGCGTTAAAATGGCTAAAAATCTTGAAAAGTTCCTGATTGACAGAGGAGAAATCGTCTATAAGGATAATAAAGGAAACAATGTCGTTTGCAAGGTGGCAGAGGTGTGCTCTCAATCTTTTGAGGTAGCTTACGGGCGCGTGGCGATAAATTTGAAAAAACAAAAAGATATTTTCTAAAAACAGGGCTTTTTTCTTTGAAAAAGGCCGTCAGGTGTTTATCTTTAAATGTCTCGGGTTTTGAAAAAAAATTTAATAATTGCTGAACCGGCCGATATTCCCTAATAACTGTTCTATAACGTTCAATTCTTTTTCGGCGGTTGGCGTGTATTGACCGGAAAAAGAGATTTTTTTCCCGTCTTTAAGGGACAAAGAACGGATATTTTGTATTTTATCCGAAGAGTCAAACGAAATGACCAACACCTTTCTTTCAACGGTTTCGTGCGGCAAAAAGGCGATTTTTTCCTGAACGGCTTTCACATAAATGAACGAAGTCGGTTCAAAAAAAGTGACGGCGGCCGGCGAACCGAGTATGCGAGCCACTTGCGTTTTGGTTTGCACGCCCTTTTTCAACAGAGCGATTCTTTCTTCCGGCGGAAAATCGCCGACCTGCGTTCTGACACACCCTGTCAACATTGTGCAAAAACAGACAAGGCCTATTCCGAAAATATGTAAAGGCGTATGTATTTTCATCTTGAGTCTCTCCTTTGT
>CAVDQP010000076.1:0-6011 GCA_963611245.1 Holdemanella biformis | reverse complement strand
AACCTTGTCCGCGTTTTCTTTTTCTGCCGTCAAATCAATACGCATCACCGGCGTCAATTCGAAAACCCGACTGTTTTTATCCCCACTTTCCGCCGCGACCGGTTTTTCCTGTTCATTTTTTGAAGTGCAAGAAGTGCAAGACGCCTTTTTTTTCAAAAAAGCATTTTGGTTTTCCGTCCGATTTTCATCACAAGCACAGACGGTTTTTTCGTTTTTTCCCGCATCAAAAGCCTGCTCTGTCAACGCTTTTTTAATCGCCGCCAACACACTTTCAACGGATTCTTCCTCTTCAAAAGATTTTTCTAAAACCACCTGTCACCCTTTCTTTTGATTATTCAATCCCCGTTCCGAACCATTTGCCTTGAACATCATCATAATAAGAGTTCGGATTATAAGTTTCAACATCTAAACTTAAATTTTGCGCCGTCATTTTTCCGACAGCGGACAACAAATGAACCTGAGCTATCAATTCATCACTGTTCGCCCGAACAAGACTGACTTGCGTGTCCAGATATTCCTGTGTCGCGTCCAATACGTCCAAAACGGTCCGAGCGCCGACTTCCGCTTCCCTTTGCACGCCGTCTAAAGCCGATTTTGACGCTTCTATCTGCGATTGAATGGATAAAATTTCCGCCTTGGCCGTTTGCCACTGTTCCCAACTTTGCGTCGCCTGCTCAATCACATCGATTTTGACTTTTTCCAACGCAATCCGAGAACGATTAGCCAACTGTTTTTGCGCTCTGATTTTTGCATAATCGCCGCCGCCTTGAAATAAAGGAACTTTCAAAGAAGCACCGACTTGCCAAAAATCCACTTCGTCATAACCGGTCAACTGATTCCATTGTTTTCCGGCTTCCGCCGTCACATTCAAAGAAGGCATTAAATCGCTTTTAGCGGTGTTGACAGCGTAACGAGCTGCCGTTTCCTGATATTTTGCCTGCTGTATCAAAGGATTAGAGGACAACGCCAGTTCGATAGATTCTTGCAAAGAAGAAGGCAATAAATGATTTAAATTGATTTTGTTATCCAATTTTCCAGCCGCGCGACCGACAATATTCTGATATTGCGCCTTGGCTATCTGCAAATCCCCCTGCGCTTTGATGCGAGCGGATTTTGCGCCGGCCAGACGTGCTTCCGATTGTGCAACGTCCGTTTTTGTCACTTCACCGAATTTGAATTTATCTTTTGTCGATTGCAAGTGCCGTTCAAGAACGTGTTCGTTGTTTTTTTGCAAAACCAAAACAGCCTCTGCCTGCACGATGTTGACATAAGCCACGGCGACAGCCTGCAAAACAGACTGTTCGGTTGCAATTAAATTCGACCGTTCCGCCAAAACATTGTTTTGCGCCGTTTTTACTTGAGAAACCGTTGAAAATCCGGAAAATATCGGTTGCACCACCTGCGCGGAAACGGAAGACGGCGTATCATGAATTTTACTTTTTCCGCCGGCAAGCCCGAACAATTTATCGGATTCCAGCTCCTGATATCCCCGAGCGACGGTTCCTTGCACATACACTTGAGGCCGATAGCCGGTTTTCGCCTGCGTCACGGTTTCATCAACCGCCTTTAAATAGACACGGTGCGCCGCCAACGTCGGGTTCGCTTCATACGCGTAAGAAAGAGCTTCCAAAAAAGATTCCGCCCGAGCGCCAACCGATATAAAACCCAACAAAGCCGCCAAAGCCGTCGTCTTATATAAAATCTTCATAATACCCCTCTTTATTATTTCCTTTTGTTTTAATCTTGACAAACGAGATATGCATATCAAATAAAATTAAATTATACAAGCATATAATTAAAATATTTTATTTTTCTTTGACTGTCAAGGGAGGATTATTTTCAAAAAGCTCTTTATACTTTTTTAATTGAGAAGAAATCATCTCATAAAACAAAGAGGGCTCCTGTTCAAAACGCCGCAACTGTTTTTCAAGAGCCTGCCGCGCGGCGGGACAAAAATCCTTTTTTCGAACGACGATAAAGACATTCGGATTGCGGAAAACTTCTTTAGAAAAAGAAACTTCCTGTTCCAAAGCAAAGCGCTCTATTTGCGACTGACCGAAAATCTGACCGGACAAAATAAAGTCTATATCGCCGGACAGCAAGGCAAGGAAAGCTTCTTCGGATTCCATAATTTCGACATTTTGAACCTTATCTCGAACAAAAGGCAACATTTCATACCAAAAAACTTCTTCCTCTTCAATAACGGCTCCTTTTAAGTTTTTCAATTCCGACAAAGGTTTTTCTTTACCGTTTTTAAACAAGACCCGAAAAGTGTTGTTATAAAAAGCGGGATAAATCGGTTGAGCGTATTTGGCGACATCGGCATTGTAATAAATACCCGACAAAACGTCTATGCGATTTTCCGTCAAAGCGTTAAAAGCGTCGTCGTAAGAAGAAAACGTCACAATATTTGAAAAATGTCCATCGTAAACCGCTTCGGACAAAACTTGTTTTAAAAACTCTTTGTAAAAACCGTGCAGAACCGTTTTAAACCCCGAAATCGGCAAAGCTTCCTGCGTTGTCCAAGAAAAAGGCGGATACGCCACCACGATGCCCGCTTTTAACGACGGACAATACGAATCCGACTGTTTTTTTTGTGCCAAAGCAGGACTTGACAAAAAACAACAAGACAACAACAAAACGCCGAACGTTTTAACGAACATTTTAAAACCTGTTTTAACACCTTTTTTATCAACTTTGAAATCTGACCGCATAATTCCCTCTTTTTTCTTTTTTGTTCAACTTTCGTCAAAACAATTTATTTTGATGTTTTTAATTTAACGCAACTTCGTTGTCTGTCAAAATATTTATTTTATCTTTTTTGGATTTTTTTTCAGCTTCCGTTTTTGTGAACACGCGTTCTTTCGGGAAAAGAATATACGCGCGAGTTCCTTTTTCCTCTTCGCTTTCAAGCCAAATTTTGCCGCCGTGCAATTCCATCAGCTTTTGAGCCAAAGGCAGCCCCAATCCGCTGCCTGTATGAGACTTTGTCAGAATATTTTCCACTTGAGCGAACGGATGAAAAATCGTCTGTATTTTATCGGCCGGAATACCGACGCCGTCGTCTTGAACCATAATTCTTAAATCGCCGGACGGCGTCTGTTCTTCTTGGATCAAGATATGACCGCCCGTTTTTGTAAACTTTATCGCATTGGACAACAGGTTTAAGACTACCTGCTTAAAAAGTCGTTCGTCCGCCAACAGATAAATATCCTCGCTTAAACAAGAAATTTGAAATTTTTTTTCGCCGGCGGACGGATAAAATCGAACGATTCCCGTAAAATATTTCAACCGCGGACAAAGCGGAAATAACGATTCTTCCAACTTTTGCCGGCCGCTTTCCGCGCGAGACAAATCCAAAATATCGTTAATCAAAGACAAAAGATATTCCCCGCTGGAATGAATGTATCGAATATAATCCAAATAATTGGCATGTCCGAGTTTTCCGAAAGTTTCTTCTTTTATCATTTCCGAAAATCCCAAAATAGCGTTCAAAGGCGTTCTCAATTCGTGGCTGACATTGGCTAAAAATTCCGTTTTCATTTTGCTGGCGCTTTCCGCGACTTTTTTCGCCGCCGTTAAATGTTGAATCGCAATATTCATTTCGCCGGCTTGCTTTTCCAATATTTTTTCATTTGCCTTCAACGCGTTGATTTTAGAACGTAATTTTTGTTCATAGACCTTGATTTCGTTTCTGTCGTTTTCCAAAAGACGCCTCTGTTCGATATGTGTGCAGATTTCTTTAATAAACTCTTCCATACGCCCTTCCTGATTTTTATAAAAGCCGACGCCCTTATCCGAAAAAAAACTGACGGCGCCTTCCGTTTTATTGTGTATAATAACGGGAATGCCGTACGTCGAAAAATATTTTCTTTTTTTGAAATGTTTTCGGTAATAATTTAAGGCGTCCAACTTATCGTATCTGAACGGTTGTCCTGTTAAATAAGCTTTAGCCAAAGCGGAAGTTTGCCCTTTTTTTGTTTTCAAATCAATATGAGTAATGTTCTGAATTTCCTTTTTTTCGCCGATTTTAACATCGATGACCAGTTTTCCTTCTCCTTTGCGACGCCCGTAAAAAGCAAAAGAAAAACCGTATGTCTTTACAATTTCTGACAGAACATTTTTGATAAAGTCCACCTCCGGCATTTCGACCGGCAATCCCCGAACATAAGAAAGCACCTGAAAAAACAAAACATAGTCTTTTAAGGCGTTTTCATTCATCTTGGCGCAGGATATATCTTCCGCCAGCCAAATAAACAAATCCTTTTGAAAAGGCGCAAAGCAAAGCCGGCACCAGCTCATCGCTTTCGGACTTTTTTTTATTTTCAACTCCAGACATTCGGGGTCGGCGCCCGCCGACAGACGGCGAAATTTTTTCAAAACAAGCTGATAATCTTCTTTTTCCAAACACGCCTTTAAAGAAAATTTTCGAATGTGCCTTTTAGAAACGGGAAATAAAGAATAAAAATAATTTTTGGCGTAAATAAATGTTTCTCCTTCGCTGATCATCAACCCCATCGGCATACCGGACAAAACGGTTCGAGCCATTTCTTTTTGCAGATTGAAAATATCGTCAACAACTTCTTTGACGGCGCACACGGCATTGTTTTTTTGATGAAAACAACGCCAAATCAACAACACCAACAAAGCCGAAAAAAACAGAAAAAACAAAATCCCAGCCGCCACAAAATAAGCGGGCAGAGTTAAAGTCACATGTATCACGATCGTCTCCCCTTCGTCGCTTTTTTTCCCCGTTTTAAAGATACAGGCGCAAAAAACAGTTGTCAATTTGAAAAGACGGCTGTATTATAAAGCATTATTCGGAACTTGCGCGCGACAGGAAAATATTTTTCCCAAAACGGTCGGTGCGACGACCGGTCTGAACGGATTTTTTATTAAAAGGACAGCAGGATTTTATCGGAATAAATCAGAATAAAAAGGAAATACTCATGGATAAAGAAAAAGCTTTAAGCGCCGCTTTGGCTCAGATTGAACGTTCCTTCGGAAAAGGATCCATCATGCGTTTGGGTCAAAAAGAAAACGCGGAAGAAATTCCCTCCATTTCGACAGGGTCGCTGGGATTGGATTTGGCGTTAGGTATCGGCGGTTTACCGAAAGGACGCATTATTGAAATTTACGGTCCGGAAAGTTCCGGTAAAACAACGCTGGCTCTGCACGTTGTGGCTGAAGCTCAAAAAAAAGGCGGCTCGTGCGCTTATATCGACGCGGAACACGCCATGGATCCCATTTACGCGTCCAAGTTGGGCGTCAATATCAACGATCTTTTAATTTCACAGCCGGACACGGGGGAACAAGCGCTTGAAATCGCGGATACTTTGGTTCGTTCCGGCGCAATTGATGTGTTAGTCGTCGATTCTGTCGCTGCCTTGGTTCCGAAAGCGGAATTGGAAGGAGAAATGGGAGATTCTCATGTCGGGTTACAAGCTCGGCTGATGAGTCAGGCGTTGCGCAAAATTACCGCCTCGGTTGCCAAATCCAACACTTTGGTTATTTTCATCAATCAAATCCGCATGAAAATCGGCGTGATGTTCGGGTCTCCCGAAACAACGACAGGTGGCAACGCTTTAAAGTTTTACGCTTCCGTCCGTATTGATATCCGCCGCACCGGCCAGATTAAGGAAAAAGACGAAACCATCGGCAATCAAACACGTGTCAAGGTTGTTAAAAACAAAGTGGCACCGCCTTTTAAAACCGTTGACTTCGACATCATTTACGGCGAAGGCATTTCCAAAACAGGCGAACTGATTGATTTGGGCGTCAAAGCCGGCATTGTCGAAAAATCCGGTTCTTGGTATTCTTACAAAGACAGCAGATTAGCGCAAGGACGGGAAAGCGCTAAAAACTTCTTAAAAGAAAATCCGAAAATCGCGGAGGAAATAGAAGCGTCCATTCGGGCGCACGCGGCGGAAATTTCTCAAAAAATGATAACAGCTGCCGTGACCGCCGAAACGGACGATACAGGCACCGCCTCTGCCGCCGCAGCTGAAGGT
>CAVDQP010000075.1:0-6132 GCA_963611245.1 Holdemanella biformis | reverse complement strand
GCTGCCAAGCGTCTATTTCTTTCTTTAATCTGCAGGAAGAAGCATAATATTCATTAAAACATTTATTCTTTTTCAAAAAAAGAGGAATGTTCCTTCTTTTGCCGAAGATATGCAGTAAAGCGCTCCTTACTCCTTTCAGTCTCGTTCCTCCTATATTTTTAAAATATACTTTTTCGGATAAAGGATACCGGAGTTCTTCTTTTTTTCTGTCGTTTGTCAGTAAAAAGACTTGATGTCCTCTGTTTGTCATTTCATTGGAAAAACTTGTCAATATTCTTTCAACACCGCCTCTGGAACCGACAAGACCTACTCGGCGGTAAATAAGTATTTTCATTTTATACTCCTACACGACACATCAAAAAGAAAAAGATAAAGATAAAAGCTGCCATCAGAATAACAACAATTTATTCCAAAAGTCAAGGTATTAAGAAAAACCCCATCAAGAAGATAATCTAAAAAGGGAGAGAAAACTTTTCTCTCCCCGCTTTTAGCCTTTTTTTTATAAGATTTTTTATTGTTTGGGAAAAAGCTTAAATCACTGCCGCTTCCTTTATTTTTAATCCGTCTTTGTCGGCAGAAATTTCAACCGTTGAATTATCTTTAATCTCTCCGGACAAAAGCTTGATAGCCAAAGGATTTTCCAATTCCTGCTGTATCAACCGTTTCAAAGGTCTGGCGCCGAATTCGGCATTGTATCCGTTTTCCGCCAACCAATTTTTGGCTTTGTCGTCCAGATGCAACTGAATATGCCTGTCTTCAAGCCTTTTTTGCAATCTGGATAATTGAATATCGGCAATCGCGCGAATGTGCTCTTTTTCCAACGGGTGAAAGACGATAATTTCATCTAACCTGTTGATAAATTCGGGACGGAAAAAGGATTTCACAACCGTCATTGTGTCTTTGTCGCTTTGTCCCGTGCCAAGATTAGAAGTCATAATCAAAAAAGTGTTTTTAAAGTCAACAGTTCTGCCTTGTCCGTCCGTCAATCGGCCGTCGTCCAACACCTGCAACAAAATATTAAAGACGTCCGGATGCGCTTTTTCAACCTCATCAAACAACAAAACCTGATAAGGACGACGGCGCACGGCTTCCGTCAAAACACCGCCTTCATCATAGCCGACATATCCCGGAGGCGCGCCGATAAGCCGAGCGACCGAATGTTTTTCCATAAATTCGGACATATCTATTCTGAGATAAGCGGACTCTTCGTCAAATAAAAATTCCGCCAAAGCTTTGGCCAATTCCGTTTTGCCGACGCCTGTCGGGCCTAAAAACAAAAAAGAACCGATAGGTCTGTTCGGATCTTGCAATCCGGAACGCGACCGACGCACCGCGTTGGAAATAGCGGTAATTGCTTCTTTTTGCCCGACAACCCGTTGTGCAAGAGCCGTTTCCATGTGAAGGAGCTTTTCTTTTTCGCCGCTCATCAACTTATCCACAGGAATACCCGTCCATTTAGAGACAACGGAGGCAATTAAATCCGGCGTCACGTTTTCCAATAAATCCGCTTGAGTTGTTTGACTGTTTTGATTCATCTCCCGCAATTTTTTTTCAAGCTCCGGAATTTCTTTATATTGAAGTTCGCCGGCCTGTTCGTAACGCCCTTCCCTCAAGGCTTTTTCCACCTCTATTTTCGCGCTGTCCAACCGTTCCCGAACACGTCCGGCTTCTTGCACGGAATTTTTATGCAAAGACCATTGTTGCGTTTCTTCGGCGGATTCTTTTTCCAAAGAAGAAATTTCCCGTTCGATTTTTTCCAATCGCTCCTTGGACGCTTGGTCTTTTTCCTTTTTCAATGCTTCCCGTTCTATTTTCAGCTGCAAAAGTTTCCTGTCGATTTCATCTAAATGTTCCGGTTTTGAATCAATGGACATTCGCAGTTTGCTGGCGGCTTCATCAATTAAATCAATCGCCTTGTCCGGCAAAAAACGGTCGGTGATATACCGATGAGAAAGCACCGCCGCCGAAACCAAAGCCGCGTCCGAAATATGAACGCCGTGATGCAGTTCGTATTTTTCCTTAATGCCTCGCAAAATAGAAATAGTATCTTCGACAGTCGGCTCGTTGATATACACCGGTTGAAAACGACGGGCAAAAGCGGCGTCTTTTTCTATGTATTTTTGATACTCTTTCAAAGTCGTTGCTCCGATACAGTGCAATTCTCCCCGCGCCAAAGCAGGTTTTAACAAGTTGGAAGCGTCCATAGACCCTTCCGATGCGCCCGCGCCGACAACCGTGTGCATTTCATCAATAAATAAAATCACTTGACCGTTTGATGCGCTGACCTCTTGTAAAACGGCTTTCAACCGTTCTTCAAATTCGCCTCTGTATTTTGCGCCGGCAATCAAAGCGCCCATATCCAAAGCCATCAGAGGTTTGTTTTGCAAACTTTCCGGCACGTCTTTATTGACGATTCTTAAAGCAAGCCCTTCCACAATAGCGGTTTTACCGACACCGGGTTCTCCGATTAAAATCGGGTTGTTTTTCGTCCGGCGCGACAATACCTGTATGGTATGGCGAATTTCCTCATCTCGACCGATAACAGGATCCAGCTTTCCTTCTCTCGCTCGTTTTGTGTAGTCCGTCGCATATTTTTCCAAAGCGTCGTAAGTATCTTCCGCCGTGTCGTTTTGAGCCGTGCGCCCTTGACGCATATCGTTAATCACTTGATTGAGCTTTTGAACGTCTACGCCGTATGAATAAGACATCAGCAAAGCTTGAAGCAACCGTTCCACGGTGACGTAAGAATCTTTTGCCTTTTCGGCTATTTGCTCGGCCAAATCCAAAACCTTTAAAAAGCTTTGCGAAGAAGACACCTGAACGCCGTTGCCTTGCACAACGGGCAATTTTTCCAGTTGAGTTTCCACCTGCGCTTTGACGGCAGGAACATCGGCGCCTGAGGCTTTCAACAACTTGGCGGCCATTCCTTCCTTATCGTCCAGCATTACTTTTAATAAATGCTCCGGAGTTAAAAATTGGTTGGAATTCCGAACGGCCAAATTTTGCGCCGCCTGAATAAACCCTTGACTCCGTTGAGTAAGTTTTTCAAAATTCATCTTAAAATCCCCTTTCCTTTAATACAAAGGATATGGTTTTTTCCTTTTATTTTTTCAAGAGAAAAAAAGATTTTATTTTAAAAGCTGCCTTTTATGCCGTCAAAAACGTTTTTATCAGAAAGCGGAAGAAAGATACAGCATCAACCGATAATCCGGACGAACGCCGGATTGTTGGTCGGGATTAAAGCGAACGGTAGCCGCCGTTTTTATATCAAACAATTCCCCTTGACGCGCCTGATAGAACGAAAAATCATATTCCGTTTTTTCCTCTTCCAATGAAACTTTTGAAGAAGAACGATACACAATATCTTCCGTCGGATGACGACCGACCGGCAGATTAAACATCGCATACCCTTTGTTGATGCCCAAAGGGGACGATAAAGTCATGCCGGCAAAATCTTTTTGCGTCAATTTATATCGGGCATCTATCGCAAAACTGCTGCTTGTCAGATTGCTGAAGCGCACAAGCGACGTTCCGGTTTTCGGCATTTTTGAAACACCGTAAAACCACGATGCCGACAACTTGAGTTTTTCTGTCGGTAAAAATGATGTTTGCACTCCCATAAAATATGTGGAAGATGTTGTCGTTTTAAATGCGCCTTTTCCCATCATCTTAAACAATGAATCTTCCTCTTTCATAAATCCGCCTGACACGGATAGCGAAAAATCCTTCACAGGATGCCATGTCAACTTGGATTGTGCTGAATACACTTTTGGCACGGAAGATAACGTTTCATCTTCCGGCAAATCGTCAAAGTAAACAACGCCTGTTTCCAACAAATTTTCAAAATGAACCGTGTCCGTTAACGCAAAATCATTCTTCAATCCATACGCCCGTCTTTTTTCCAAAAAAGGATTTTCCAACGGTTTGTCAAACCAACTCCCTTGCCCGTATTTTGTGTCATCATTAAAATATACCCCGACGGAAGAGGTCTTTGTTAAATCATACGAAAACGATAAAAATCCAAGTCCCTTTAATGAAGTGTTATTATTTTTCTTTTCAGACAATTGCCGTAATTTTGCAGAACTGGCATTCCCTGAATTTGAAAAGCTGAAAGAAAATGTATCTGAAAATCGCACCGTTTCCGTCTTTCCTCGAGAACCCAACATCCTTAAATTATTTAAAAACGCCTTATCGGATTTTTCCGTCTGCTTGATAAAAGAAGACGTCGGCACCATATAGGCTCGGGAATATTTATCCAGCACCGCCATCTCTTCCGGTAAGTTTTTTATCGCGGAATTGCTTAAAAAACTCGGCAATTGAAGAGAAGTTCCACTTAATACCGTCTTGGCTGAATTTACGGAAGTTCCTCCTACCACCGATAAACTGCCTACCGGCGCCGTTGCCTTGTCCAAATTGATTAACCCGTGACCGTAAATTTCATCAACGCCGCTATCGCCTAAATCCGTTGCCGTTTCAAATAAAAGAGCAACCACCTCTTGCGAAGTTAAGTGCGGAAAAGCCCCCATTAAAAGCGCTACGGATCCCGTTACAACCGGCGCCGCCATGGAAGTGCCGGCTAATTCGGCATAGCTGTTGTTATTCACCGTCGACGTAATAAGTTCCACAGGCGTCCTATTTCCGCCCGGCGCCGCCAAGCAGTATTCTTTTGCCACACCGCAACGGTTTGAAAAATCGGAAATTTCATTTTCCGAATCAACGGCAACAACCGTAATAAAAAGATTTTCCAAAGAATAAGCGCCGCTTGAAGAAAATTCTTCCACCAAAGGCGCTCCGGACAAAATAGTCGGGTTATCGTTCGTATCGTTTCCGGCCGAATGCACAATCACAATATCTTCTTTCGAAGCGCGACGCAAAGATTGTATAACATTAAAAGCAATCGCTTCAAAATTCGTGTAAGTCGGATATTTCGTATTCGGTTCGTTTGTTTTATCCGCGTAATAAATACTGCAATCCGATGCGTCATCAGGGCAAGAATAACCTTGAGAGATGTTAATAACTCTGGCGCCGTTATTCATTAAAGGCGTTAACGCCTCCGTTAAACTCACCGTATCGTTAAACCCGTAATACGAAACAAGCAAGCCTGCGTCAGGCGCCACGCCATGCATTCCCGTATTATTTAGACGAGCGGCAATAATCCCCGCCACATGCGTCCCATGGTATAAATCGTCCATTGTCTGCGCATTACCGGAACTATCCGTGCCGGTTGTTATCCCGTTCGTCATATCAAAAGTCTTTATAATATTGTCTTTTAAATCCGAATGATTTGCATAAATTGAATCATCGAAAACACCAACAAGCACTTTTTTATTCGTGGTCGTGTTTAATCCCAAATATCCCCGAGCATAGGCGGACGAAGCGTTTATTTGAGATAAAAAATTCCCCTTTTTATATTCTTCTGTTTCATAATCCTCTGCAAAAGAAGAAATAAAAGAGGAAGAAGAAGAGGAAGAGTCGGACCCAGACGACGACGTGGAAGAACTTTTTTCTCCCCCGCCCCCGCCGGACGAACCGACCGCTACCGCCACAGTGCCCGCCATTACCGTTCCGGCGATAGTCAACGCCGTCGGAGATAAGCTAAAACCTCTGCTTGATTTTCCGATACTTTTGCTTGCTGCGTTTTTTTTTGTAAAAAAGCTTCGTTCTGATTTCACCGGCAACCGATATTTTTGTTCGGAATAAGAAAACGTTCTGTTATCTAAAGATCTGTTAAAATCGCGTTTCATTTCATTTGACATACGACGAACACAACGATGATCCAAATCCGCGCCGAAAGCGGCCAACAGCTTAAAAGCTTCCGTATCCCCGTCATAAACGGCGGCACATAACGCGCTGTCCCCTTCCCCGTCGACGGCGTCGATATCATACCCTTGTCTTATCAAATAACGTAAGGAAGACGTATCTTGAACATAAGCGTAATAGCGAAAAGCTTCATATTCTTCTTGAGAGGCAAAACACAAAAATGAGGGAAATACAAAAACAATCGTCAACCATAAAATTTTTTTCATCGGGCACCATACTTAAATTTTATTTTTTTCAATATGCCAGAACTTTCAAAAAAATAAAAGAAATAATTGATTATTTTTTCAAAAAATGCCTATACTCTGTTTATGG
>CAVDQP010000074.1:0-6250 GCA_963611245.1 Holdemanella biformis | reverse complement strand
GAATAGGCAAGCCTAAAAAATCGCAAATGGCAATAAAAGACGGGGCAACCTTTGCCGTCGGATACAAAAAACCGAACAATTCCAAAACATCTAAACCTTGAAAATAGTCCTTCATCTTTTTTTTGTAAAAAGTTAAAACAATCCCCGACGGAGGAAATGTCAATTCTTGAATTTCCCCGTTTTCGCTTAAATAAAGATAGCCGTTCGGCCTTTGAAGACAACACGCGATTTTTAAAATCTTACCATTTCCTTATTTCAATTTTTATTTTCACACATTGTATGCTTTTTGTTTGAAAAAGTCTTGATTTTTTTTCAAAAATCAATAATTCTGTAAAGGTTAGAAAATTTCAATAAAAACAAGACATATTTTTGTAAGGAATTTAAAATGTCTGAAGTACAAAGCACAGAACAACGGGATATCCGTATTAAAAAGCTTAAAGAATTTGAAACTCTGGGGATAAATCCCTATCCGCACATTTACAAACCGACGGACACTTCCTCTGGATTGAATGAAAAATATAAAGACTTGCCGAACGATACGCAAAAAGAAGACTCGGTGAAAGTTGCGGGCCGGATTAAAGCTATCCGCAATTCCGGTATGTTTATTGATTTATATGACAAGGACGGAAAAATCCAGATTTTTTCTTCTTTGGAAAACTTGCCGAAAGAACAGCTGGATATTTTGTCTTTGCTGGACATTGGCGACATTATCGGCGTTGAAGGCCATGTCAAGCGCACCAAACGCGGCGAATTGAGCGTTGTTACCGAAAAATTGACGGTTTTAAGCAAATCTTTAATCCCTTTGCCGGAAAAATACCACGGATTGACGGACACGGAAATGAAATATCGTCAACGGTATGTGGATATGATTGTGAACGATTCCACCATTCAAACATTCATCAAACGCAGTCGGATTATTACTTCCGTTCGCGATACTTTGTTGAAAAAGGATTTTTTGGAAGTGGAAACTCCTATTTTACACCCGATTAAGGGGGGAGCAACCGCACGGCCGTTTGTCACGCATCACAATACTTTGGATATGGATTTATATCTGCGCGTTGCACCGGAGCTTTACTTAAAGCGCTTGATTGTCGGCGGTTTGGACGCGGTTTTTGAAATCGGTCGTGTTTTCAGAAATGAAGGAATGGACACGCGCCACAATCCCGAATTCACCATCTTGGAAGCGTATTGTAAATACAAAGATTATTACGATATGATGGATTTGTTTGAAGACATCGTCCGCAACGCCTGTTTGGCCGTGAACGGCACTCTTCAAATTGAATTCGACGGGAAAAAGATTGACTTTGAAAAGCCTTTTGCCCGTCGCAGCATGGACAGCTTGGTCAAAGAATATACCGGCATTGACTTTTTAACCATTCATTCGGACGAAGAAGCTATCAAAGCCGCCGAAAGCATTGGTGTCAAAGTGGAAGGAGATCAGGTTTGGGGACAAGCGCTGGTCAGCGTCTTTGAGGCCAAATGCGAAGAGCATCTGATTCAACCGACACACGTTATGAATCACCCTTTGTCCAATTCTCCTCTGACAAAAACACACAGAGAAGACAACCGTTTGGTTGAAAGGTTCGAAACTTATATCAACGGTTGGGAAATGTGCAACGCCTACACCGAATTGACAAATCCGTTGGATCAGCGCGACCGTTTGGAAGATCAGGTGCGGCAGGCAAAAGCCGGAAATCCGGAAGCGGACACAATGGTGGACGAAGATTTCGTCACCGCTTTGGAATACGGTATGGCGCCCACGGGCGGATTAGGAATCGGCATAGACCGTCTGGTTATGATTTTAACCGGCAACCTGTCTATCCGTGACGTTATTGCGTTCCCTACTTTAAGATTGAAATAAAATAAAACACCTAAACCACTTTTAAAAGGAGAATAATTATGAAACTTGACATTAAAGATTTGAAAGATTTAAACAACCGTTCTGTTGTTCCTTTGTTAGCGCCGTTATTGCAAGCTTACACAAAATACATCTATTGGGGATTTTGCGGCTTGTTTGTATTGCTTTTTCTGGTGAATTTCACAACATTGCCTTCTTTGTCCGTCTTTATTTTGAATGTCATTTTGATTTTAGTCGGATTTGTCTGCGCACGGATGCTGTGCGAATTTTTAGTGGATTATCCGTATCCCGTCTCCGTTAATAAAACAACGGTAAAAGAAGTCAAAGAAGAAAAGAAAAAAGAGGAAAAAGAAGGAAAAGAAACCTCCGAACAAACAAAATAACTCCTTCAAAAAAATATAAAATTCCCCTCTTTTGTTTTACAAAGAGGGGTTTTTAATTTTCGTTTTTTTATTTTTGATTTAATTTTTTATTTTTTTTAATTTAATTTTCCGCTTCTGCATTAGCTTCTGCATTTGCTTCTTTTTTTCCGGTTTTTATGTCCTCTTTTTTAGCTTCTGCGGGCAAAGGCAACCGAGCGCAAGCCGTTTCAATTCTTTCTTCCAACAAGCTCATAAACTCTTTTTTATTCAACCCTTTCGGCATAGGAGGCAAAAATTCAAAAGTCACCCGTCCTGTATACTTGATTGTTTTATTTTTCGGCCAACAATACCCCGTATTCAAGGCGACCGGAACAACCGTCGCTCCCGTTTTTTCATACAAAAGATAAATACCGGGGTGATACGGCACATGTTGTCCTACCGGCACGCGCGTTCCTTCCGGAAATATTATCAGACGATACTTTTCCGCCAACCGTTCAGATGCTTGTTCAAACATTTTTAACATGGCTTTTGTGCCTTCCGACCGATTGATAACAATACAGTTTGTTCCCCGAAACCACCAACCGACAACCGGTATCCACGACAATTCTCTTTTCAAAACATAAATCACCTGCGGCAACATAGAGTGAAAAGCCGTCGTTTCCAAAGCGGATTGGTGTTTGGACGCGATAATATATCCCCCCTGTTTCGGCAGATTTTCCAAACCTTTCACCTGAATTTGAATACCGCAAAACACCCTCAAAAGGAACCGAACGAAATAAGACCACACCACAGGGACGAATCTTCTCATCCGAACGGGAAACAAAAACATCGGCAAACAAAGGCTGGTCCAAAATAAGGTAAAAACATATAAAACAATGGTAAACAGCACCCCTCGCACATAATAAACAACAGTCATCTTTTATCCTTTCTCAAATAAAAATATCTTTTTCAATCCTATACGGCCTAAAACGAACAAAGTCTTATTATATTCGGCGAACAACAACCACACCGTTCTTGAGTCAAATCCTTTTGAAAAAACCGGCGCGGCCACTAATTTTGTTTCCGGCAACACATCCCAGATTTCCAACAAGCTGCGCGGAATATGATAAAAAGAAGTCAGTATCGTCACGGATTTGAGATGATTATCCTGCACCCATTGACGCACTTCTTTTGCGTTTTCGTAAGTGTTTGTGGCCGTCCAACCTAAAGACAGACGGGGAATAGCCTCTTCGGGAATATTTTTATACAATCTTGTTTCCGGAACTTTCGGATTCATACCGGAAATCAAAACCTTTAAATCCGAATATTCCTTAAACAAGCGCAATCCTTCCGGAATTCTTTCGGGACTGCCCGTCAAAACGACCAAACCTTCCGTTTTAATTTTTTCAACCGGCCTGATATTCAAGGTATGAAGGCAAAAGCCGCAAAAACCGCCCAGCCATAACAAAACACCCGACACCCAAAAATAAAGCAAGATATTTTTTAAAAGAGATTTCATCGGGGGACCCTTTTTTCAGAGGAACTTTTTCAAATGCCGGTTGACCGTGATATACGCGGTTGCGACGGATAAAAACGACGCCACAAACGGCAAAGAATAAACAACCGCCCAGAAAAAAGGCTTTCCTTGCGCGGTTGTGATAAATCCGCCTTTTAACTGCGCCACCAAAGTCGAAATTGTCACAATCACAGGCAAAGCCAACGCCAATCCGGCCAACCCGCCGATAAGCGACATTCTGAACGTTCGAAAAGCATACTGGACACAGATATAACTGTCTTTGGCGCCCATCATATGCAATAATTCAATAGCCGGTTTATGCACTGCCAAAGAGCTGCGAGTCGAATAAATAACCGTCAAAGAAGTTGTGAAAATCAACAACAACAAAACCAAAGTCGTGATTTTTTTAATTCCCTCCGCCAACGCAATCAGCCTTTCCAACCAAACCCGATGCATATCCATCGACGCGGAAGGAACTATTTCCTCCAGCTTTGCTTTCAACTCTTCAAAATTAACGGTTGCGTCTTTTTTCAAAGTCACATCAATCAATTCCGGCAAAGGCAAATCCGAAAAATCGTCCAAATCCCCCAACCAAGGGTCCATCAGCTTGCGCATTTGATCCTTTGACAACTGTTCCGCCTTTTCTATTCCGGACGTTTTCATTAAAAAATCAATTGTCCGGTCAATATCCTTTTGAACTTGCTTGCCGCGCGTTACGCCGGATCTGTCGTGTGTCGGGATTTGAACCGTTAAAGAGCCGGAAATCGCCCTGTTCCAATGATGCAAAGTGCTGTTCAACGCCATACCGCCCGCCGACGCCAGAATGGCGATAAATACCATCAGCATCACCATCCACGGCAAAAACAAGCTGGAAGAATCATACACAAAAGGAAGTTCACTTTTTCTTGAGAGCATTTATTCCTCCTTTTCCGGTTCAATCGGATTGACGCAAAACGGCGAAGTCACACCGGGCAAAACCTGCAACCGGCCTTGTTCCAAATGCAAACGAGGAAAACCAAAGTGATGGATTAAAGGTTCGCTGTGCGTCGCGATAACAACCGTTGTGCCCAATTTATTCAACTCGATAAACAAATGCAACAAACGTTTTGCCAGCTCATCGTCCACATTTCCCGTCGGTTCGTCCGCCAAAAGAAGCGCCGGTCGGTTTATCACCGCGCGCGCGATTGCGACTCTTTGTTTTTGTCCGCCGGAAAGCGTTGTGATTTTTGAATTTATCTGTCCCGACAAGCCGACCCATTTAATCAATTCTCCGACATGACGGCGGATTTCCGCCTCCTTAACGCCGGCGATACGCAACGGCAAAGCAACATTGTCAAATGTGCTTAAATGTTCCAACAACCTGAAATCTTGAAAAACAACACCGATTTTTCGCCTGATAAACGGCAGTTGTTTTCGAGGCGCGTCTTCAATCGACGTGTCAAACAAACGGACGTGTCCTCTGGACGGGCGGTTATCCAAATACATCAAGCTTAAAAGAGACGTTTTGCCGGCGCCGCTTTCGCCGGTTAAAAAATGAATCGAACCGGGCTGTAAAGAAAAATGAATATCTCTTAAAACTTCCGGCCCGTTATTGTATCTTAAACCCACGCCCTCAAAACTGGCAATTTGCGTGTATTGTTTGATTTTTTGCTGCGGCATTTTTTTTAATTCCAAATAAATTCTTGTCAACCATGCGTATTTTATGCGATAAATCATCTTAAAAGCTTGTTTTGCGCAAACAAATCATATAAAATGATTCAAAATAGTCAACGGTGTTTTTTAAAGATGATAATAAACTGTCCTCATTGTCAAGCAAAATATGAAGTTCCGCTTTCATCTCTTTCAACGCGGATAAAGGCCTTTCGTTGTTCGTCGTGCGGTTATTCGTGGACGGTGCAAATCACTCGCAAAGAAAACGACCGTCCTCCATCGGAAGAAAAAAAGCTTACGGTCAAACCAACACAACGAAAGAACGACTTGCAGGCTGTTGCCTCACTCGACAATTCCCAAACGAAAAGAAAATACGCCCGCGCCGAAAACACGGACGACGATTTCAAAATTCTTCGCTATTTGGAGAAAAAGCACGGCTTTGACTTTTCCTCTGTTCAAAAAGAATCGGGAAAAGAAGAGCCGGAACAGTCTCGTTCCGTTTTTGAAGAAACTTTTGAAAAGTTCGGGAAAGCCTTTGCGGAAAAAGAACCTACGACCGATTTTGTTGCTTCTGAAAAAGAGGAAATGTCCAATAAAGACAAGGACATTTTCAACGAAAGCGACGACACCCAAATCGCACACGATTTTTCTGCTGAAGACGGCCTTTTTGAAAAAACACCGCCGTCGGAACAGCTTGACGCAAAGGAAAATATCAACTCTTTTTTAAAACCAAATGAAGAAAAGAGCGATTCTCTTCAAAATGATTTTTTGAAAAATGAAAGCGATTCTTCCGTTATTTCTTCCGCGCGGGCGTGTTTTCAACAACCTTTTTCTGATTTAAAGGACAACCTTTCGGACAAAAAAGAGTCTGTCTCTTCTGAAAAT
>CAVDQP010000073.1:0-6353 GCA_963611245.1 Holdemanella biformis | reverse complement strand
GTTTAGTATACTGCAAAACTTCTTAAACGGCGATGAGCCGGAATATCCGTATATTCAATAATCTTTTCCACTTCCCATTTAGAATCAATACCGCCGGCCTTTTGAAAAAAATCACCGACTTCAACAGAAAACTTTGCCATTGCATACCCCTTTGTTACATGTTTCTTTATATTTTAAAGAAGCCGCCATGAAAGTCAATCATTTAATCGTAAAAATATGAAAAATATGAAAAAAGGCTTGCCGAAAATCGATAAAATGCTTACTATGGCTTTTATTCGGCACGGCGACGCCTTGTTCTGCCCGAGATAACTTTTTTTTCAAGAGGATACTATGACGCCCCTTTCTCACATACGCAATTTTTCAATCATCGCCCACATTGACCATGGCAAATCCACTTTAGCCGACCGATTGATGGAATTTTGCGGCGCCGTTGAAAAACGCGAGATGAAACAACAATATCTGGATAATATGGATATTGAACGCGAACGCGGCATCACTATTAAAGCGCAAACCGTCCGGTTAAATTACAAAGCCAAAGACGGACAGACGTATGAATTGAATCTGATGGATACCCCCGGGCATGTGGACTTTTCATACGAAGTCAGCCGTTCTTTGGCTGCTTGCGAAGGTTCGTTGTTGGTTGTCGACGCTTCTCAAGGGGTAGAAGCTCAAACTTTGGCGAATGTTTATAAAGCATTGGATCAAAATCAGGAAATCGTCCCTGTTCTCAACAAAATCGACTTGCCGGCCGCCGATGTGCCGAAGGTAAAAACGCAAATTGAGGAAGTTATCGGCATTGACGCTTCCGACGCTTTGGAAATTTCCGCCAAAACGGGACAAGGGATAGAGGCGGTTTTGGAAGCCGTCATCTCTCGCCTGCCCGCGCCGAATGGAGACGAAACGGCGCCGTTAAAAGCGCTGTTGGTCGATTCTTGGTATGATTCTTATCTCGGCATTGTGATTTTGGTCCGCATTAAAGACGGTATTTTAAAGAAAAATCAAACTATCCGCATGATGGGCGCCGGCACCACACATCAGGTGGAAAGAGTGGGCATTTTTACGCCGAAAATGCAAGACACGGACGCTCTTTACCCCGGCGATATCGGCTATATTATCGCCGGCATTAAAAGCATCGGTGACACAAAAGTCGGCGATACTTTGACAGACGCCAAAAGGCCGGCCGGAGAACCTTTATCCGGTTTCAAACCCAGCGTGCCTGTTGTTTTTTGCTCGATGTTTCCTTTAGACACCAGCGACTATGAAGTCTTGCGCGATTCTTTGGGAAAATTGCAACTCAATGACGCCAGCTTTTACTATATGCCGGAAAAATCCATGGCTTTGGGACAAGGATTCCGTTGCGGCTTTTTAGGGCTGTTGCACATGGAAATCATTGAAGAAAGGTTGGAAAGAGAATTTAATCTTGACCTGATTACCACCGCGCCCAGCGTTGTTTACAAAGTGCATTTGACCGACGGAACCGTCTTGGATATGCACAATCCCGCCGATATGCCCGATGTCGTGAAAATACAGGCAATTGAAGAACCGTGGGTGCGCGCGACCATCTTAACGCCGGACGAATATCTCGGCTCTATTTTGCAGCTGTGCACGGAAAGAAGAGGCGTGCAAAAAGACCTGACTTACGTTGGAAAACGGGCGATGTTGGTTTATGATTTGCCTTTGAACGAGATTGTTTTTGACTTTTATGATCGGCTTAAATCCATTTCTCAAGGATACGCCAGCTTTGATTATGAACTGACCGATTATAAGGTCGGCGATTTGGTTAAAGTCGGCATTTTAATTAACGGCGAACCGGTGGACGCCTTGTCCTTTCTGACGCATCGATTGCAAGCGGAAAGAAGAGGTCGGCAGATTTGCGGCCGCTTGAAAGATTTAATTCCCCGGCATCAGTTCAAGATTCCCATTCAGGCCGTTATCGGCGGAAAAGTTATCGCCAGAGAGGATATTTCCGCCTATCGTAAAGATGTGACGGCCAAATGTTACGGCGGAGACATCACGCGTAAAAGGAAATTGTTGGAAAAACAAAAAGAAGGTAAAAAACGAATGCGCCAATTCGGAAAAGTAGAAATTCCGCAAAGCGCCTTTATTTCTGCCTTGCGCCTCGGCGACGAATAAACGCATTCAAAAGCAAAAAAGCGGATAAAAAAAGCGCTCAATCGGAAATAAATCCCGCGTCCGACGGAAATAAATCCCGCGCTCGGACGGAAATAAATCCCGCGTCCGGACGGAAATAAATCCCGCGTCCGGCCCTTGCAAATTTAAAATAAAAAAAGGAATGATAAGTATCACTCCCTTTATATGGTGGGTCCTGTAGGACTCGAACCTACGACCAGACCGTTATGAGCGGCCGGCTCTAACCAACTGAGCTAAGGACCCGAACCGAAAAATCTTATACGCTCTTTTTCTCTGAAAATCAAGTATTATTTTTAACAAAATTCATTTTACCGTTTTCAACAGGCGTTCAAAAAACAAAACAACCGCAAAACTTTTTCCTTTTTTCCATTGAAAAAAACGCTTTATCTGATATAATTGACAGAAAAATAATTGATATTTAAAATCTGAAATAAGGAAAAGTTTCCATGTCTCAACTTCCATCGGAAAACAAAGAGTTTATTAAAATAGGCAAACGAGATATTCACAGCCCGAACCACTGGATAGCAGAAGAAGACGCTCCTTTTTCGCAAGCGGTTTTATCCGGTCGAAAGGTGATTCTCTGTCTGCCGGGAGACATGACTTTACAGCCCAGAAACGCCAACCATATTGCCAAAAACATCAGATATATTTTAACGGAAGAAAATCGAAAAAAAGTTGATGTTTACGCCGCTTATTACGGCAATGTGAATGACGGACAAAAATTCCGTGTCGCCATGGCCGCCGAATATGAAGAGCTGTCCCTTCTGTTGAAAAAACAAAATCGTCCTTTTCCTTTAACGGTTCAACCTTTGTATCAAAGTTTTTTTGAAAAAAACATTCTGCCTTTGGTTTCAAAAAACGACGGGAAAGAACGTCTTTCAACAGAACAAGCCTCTCAAAACCTTCGAAATATTATCTTTTTCACCCATTGTCACGGCAGTTTGGTGGCGTTAGACATTGAAAACAGACTGATAAACGCAATGGACAATTTGAACTATTCCAAACAGGAAATTGAACAAATCATCGGGCGGTTGTTAATCATCAACGCCAATTCCCGTATGCCGATGAATCGAACAAAAGCCACGGTTGTCCATATGATTTCTCAAGCGGACGCGAACAACAACGCTTCCAACACAACCCTGACTTCTTTACATTCGTTTGTTTGTGCCGAAAAAATAAAGGATTTATACACCTTAGCCATATTGCGCTTGTCTGAAAGAGAAAATCTTGTTCTTTTTCCGCAGGTGACCGACCCTGTAGCTGTTATGAAAGGCGTTTTCGGCGTGCCGAGAGACGATATAGACCATTGCGGTATTTTATTTCATAAACAAGACGAACTTTTCAAAACCTATCCGGGGAATTGGGGGTGCAACGCCGTTTACGATATTTTGAACAAAGCCGTCGAAAACGATGAAGATCCGAAAACCATCGTCGACGCCGTTTTTCAAAAAAATTCCAACTTAAAGGAAGCTCTTTCTTTCGGCGACGCCTTTTTGGCAAAATACAAAAAAGAGTATTTAAAAGAACTGCAGGAAAAAATCGCTTTTTTGAAACAAAATCCGGACAGTCTTTCAACAACGGACGTTCCGCCGGAACTTCTTTTGATACCGCAAAACGGGCAAACCGTTTTAGACACGATTTTAGCACACGGCACGGAAAAAGATTTAGACGCGGCGGCGAAAATCCTTGACACCAAAAGCGACGCTTTGGCGAACGAAAATATTCTTTCCGCCCTTGTGGAACAAGGAAGATATGAGGACGCGCGCCTTTTGCAAAAGAAAAGACGGCTCGGCATGCACAAAGCCAACGCCTGTGAAATTCCGGCGCTTTTTCACATACCCACGCGGGATATTCCCAACGCCCTGCCCTTTTTGGCCTCTTGCGTTTTCAATAAAGAGGAGAAAAAAGATATAGCCTTGCTTTTACAGTTGCAAAACAAAGCGCAAAGAATAACCGATACCGTTGTCAAAGAAGCCGCGTGTCAAAAAATACAGAATATTATTCAAAAAAACGGCATTTTGTTTTCCAAAACGGACGAAGGACAATCGCCTGATAAAGCGTCTCCTTTTCTTTTAACGGAAACAAAAGATTTGAAAAAAGAACGAAAAATAACTACCTCTTTGCTGCAAACGGCACTGATGAACAAGCAAACTCACGCGTAAAGATTGCCTTTTTTAAGCATTGAACAAAGGAAAAATAAGTCAAAGCGTCCAAAAATATTTTAAAACAGGGGAGCTTTGTGTGTTTTAATAACGGGCTTGACGCTTGCACGCCTGCGTTAAATAAAGAAAAAGCTGCGCGCACATCACGGAAGGCACCGCCGCCGATGATTTACAATCCTTTTCTG
Source organism: Holdemanella biformis (assembly GCA_963611245.1). Classification (GTDB taxonomy): domain Bacteria; phylum Pseudomonadota; class Alphaproteobacteria; order CASFRQ01; family SAAU01; genus CASFRQ01. The sequence continues at coordinate 1,855 of CAVDQP010000073.1, read as the reverse complement.
TTTTTTCAATCAAGCACAAAGCTTGCACCAGATTTTTTAATTCCCAAGAGGACAGCTGTCTTTTAAACTCCGGTTCCATTTTAAAATTCAACTTCGGCACAACCTGCGCGACGGATTGTTCAATCGTCTCCCCCTGAAGGCATCGGCTTTTAGCCAACAACAGCTTTTGAAAATAAGAACCGACTATACGTATTAAAGACACTTCCGTTTGGCCCGCCTGCAAAAGGCCTGCTAATTTTTCTTGAACCAGTGCGTGTTTTCCGCCGGCCATCGCCAGAATTAAAATATCCGCCGACTGAGAAGAAACGTCGCCGATACAGGCCGAAACATCGGCGAGAGTGATTTGTTTTGTCCCTCCCATGTAAACCATCAGCTTTTCCAATTCCGACTGACTGACTTTTCTGTCAGAGCCCAAATGCGTCTGAAGATAGGCCATGGCTTCATTGTCCGCGCGATACCCTTGAGAAGAAAGTATCTGAACAATAAATTCCTGTAAATTTTTTCCTTCGTCGGCATAGCACGCAAAACTCGCCACAAAAGGATTGCTTTCACACAACTTACGCAAAGAAGAAGCCGGCGTCAAATTATCGGCGCTGATAACCACAAAAGTGTCGGTCGTTTGTTCTTCCAAAAAATACTTTAAAGAAGGCGTTAAATTATTATCCGCCTGCATGATGCGAATCAACCGCCGCCCGCCGATAAGCGACATAGCGCCGGCTTCTTGATTCAAAAGAGAAGGATTTTCCTTTATCTGCGCCATTGTCATTCTTGTGACAAGAAAAGCATCTTTTAAGTCGGACACAATCAATTTTGAAACACTGTCGGCCAAATCGTCCACTTGCCCGTTATCCTGTCCGAAAATCAAGCACGCTTTAAACTCTTTTTTCAGCCTTTCCCGCACGGTTTTAAATTGATAAGGTTTAAATTTCATTTTTCTTCACCCGTGTTTTCAACCGACTCCGTCCCCACTTTTTTTGAAGGCGCGGTTGATAAAATCGGTCCCAACCCTTTTTCCTCATTTTTAAAAAAAGTTGCAATGCGCAAAGAAATATCCTGCGCCAACACTTTAACCACATCGGTGTCGGCTTCTTGAGAAGTCACATACGTCGCATAAGGTTGCTTTAAAATATTGTAGCTGGCTCTGCCGGTAACAGAATCCGAAATCAACACCTTTTGAGATATAATATCCTTTAATTGATATTTTGCCACAATCGCCACGGTGTTTCTGGTCGCTATATTGTCGTCGCGGATTCCCTGTTCTCGTTCCAAATACCGTTTCAGAGAAACAATCAAAACATAGCGAGGAGCTTCTTTGCTTTTATTCGGATTTAAAAAATCCTGAAGATCCCAGCGCATTTTTTGACCTAAACGATCGGCGATGGGTTCCACCCTGACAAGGGAAGTTTTGGCGATAACGGCGTTTTCCTCTTTAGTCTTGTCCTTTTGATAAAGCGGAGAAAAACCGCACGACGAAAGCCACAGCGCCCCCGACAACAAAAAACACACCCAAGCGTTTTTTTTGAAACAACAGCTCTTTTTTTTCAAAAACCTATTTTGTAAAATCTTCAACGACAAAATTCACCAACCCTTTTTTCTGACTGTCCGCCGTCACCTTATTTTTTATTTTCTTACCCGACAGTTTATTTTGAATTAAAGCGTTTGACAAGATTTGTTTTTGCACTTCTTCTTTTTTTAAATCTGCAGGAAGGAATAAGACGCCTTTTTTCCGACCGTTTATTTGAACAACCCACTTTTTCACATTTTGTTCTAAAGAAAAAACAGAACAAACGTCCGGAAAAACCAGTCCTCTTTTTTTCTCGACATATGCGGCTAAAAACGGCGCGAACACACGCAC
>CAVDQP010000072.1:5734-6371 GCA_963611245.1 Holdemanella biformis | reverse complement strand
GCCTTTGTTTTGCAAGAAATGTCCCTTTCCGCTGAAGAAAGTTTTCAAAAAGGAATACAGGCGTATCGGAAAAAAAATTATAAAAAGGCGTCTTCTTATTTAACAACCGCTTTGTTTGACGATATACCGGAGGCCGGACTTGTGTTGGGAGAAATGGCTTTGAACGGCAAAGGAGAACACCCCGATCCCGCAAAAGCCGCGCTGATGTATGAAAAAGCGGCGAATCTGGGTGATAAAGACGCTCAATATTCCTTGGCTTTATTATATGATAAAGGGCTCGGCGTTCCTTTGGATAAAGAAAAAGCGCTTCAATGGGCGATGAAGGCGGCGTCTAATGGCAACAGGGACGCGATGTTTGCCAGCGCCGTTTGGATTGAACGAGGATACAATCCGCTTTTCACGTTGAAAGACGCGCGTTATTTTTACGAACGAGCTGCCTCTTTGGGCGACATAAACGCGATTCAAAGTTTAATCGCTATTTACAGCCGAGGCGTCGGATTGGACGGACCGGACGAACAACGCGCTCAATTTTGGTTGTTGATGTTAAATAAGATTGTCGGACAAATTCATCAGGCTCAATCCGAGGGCGTCTTTTTTGACACGCCTCACGTTCCTGTGATGCAAGAACTTTCGTTTG
>CAVDQP010000072.1:1676-5724 GCA_963611245.1 Holdemanella biformis | reverse complement strand
GAATCTGAAAAAGAAGGAAAATAAGAATCGTTATGTCTCTGTTTTATTCTTTTTTTCTGCAAAAAAAACGGTGTTTTTTGAAAAAAACGGTATGTTTTGGAAAAATTCTCTGCTTGATTTTTTGGTGTCTGTCGTCGTTTCTTTGTTTTTCTTTTTCGGCAAACGCCAAAAAAAAGGACGACTCTTTTTCATATCAAACAGGTATGATTTACCAAATTGAAGAGTCGGCGAAAAAATCGACCGTGGCTTCTTCCATTCAAAAGCTGGGCGCGCATCAGAACATTGAACGCGGCAATATTGAAGACGCTTTTAAAATGGGACTGTTGTATCAGGAAAAAGACCCTGAAACAGCTATCAACTATCTTGACAAAGCCGCTCAAGCCGGCAATATCAAAGCCGCGAATAATCTGGCTGTTTTATTAAAAAACACAACACCGGCGAAACCTAAAAATTTAATTAAATCCGCCTCTTTATTGTGGCAAGCCGCCCAAGAAAAAGACCCGTACGCCTTATACAATCTTTGTTTGTCCTATGATCAGGGGAAAGGTCTGCCAAGGGATAAAATATACGCGTATCTTTTATGTGAACGATCTGTGAAATTTTTACAAGAAAATTCTTTGGAACGGGAAAAAGACGCGGCTTTGAAAAAAACTCAGGAAATCGAAGGACAGCTCACCTTTTTGCAAAAAGAATATTTAAGCTCGTTTATTCCGTATGAGTTGGCCTTTTTATATGAAAAAGAAGAACTTTTGCCTCAAACAAAGGAAGAGATGCGCAAAGCAGGCTTTAATCCCGACCGGCAAAAAGAACGGATTATTTCAAAACAAATGCCTCTTCCTCACATTACGGGACAAGAAATATCCAATAAAAATGTTCTGGACTATTTCCCTTATAAAAAAACAAGGTATGTCAAAGAACAAATGATGCCGTTTGCCAAAGCTCTTTCCGATGAATACGACAATCCCGTTGTTCGCCGGTTTTTAAATCAAATGGAACCTTTGGCGCCTTTAGCGGACGATATGATGACACAGCAAACCTTATATTATCGTAAAAATACGCCGGCGCGCTTGAAAATGACGCTTAATCGGGAATTTACCGTATTTCCGGCTTTTGTCGGCGATGAAATAACGCTTTTGACGGAAACAACTTTAAGACAGACGAAACAAGCGCCGAATGTCAGCGCTCCGTCCTTGAAAAACACGGATTGGGACCCTAAATACTACAAAGACACGGGTGTTTTGTTCACAAACTGGTTTCCGATGATTGAAAAAGATGCCTTTGATGAAAAAAAAGCATGGATGGGATTGACTTTTGTCGCGCGTTTGCCGGGGTGGATTGAAATCCAGTATCTTCCCCGTTATCCGGCAGAAGAGACACACCCTTACACTGTCCGCATTTTTGTGAATGACATCAAAAAGAACAAGAAAAAATAAATAAAATAAAATGAAACAAAGATAAATAAAGGCAAAAAAAATGACTGAAGGAAAATTAATATACAGAAAAGATTATCAAAAACCGACTTACAAAATCAACACGACCGATCTGGATTTTACTCTGCACCCGACTAAAACCAGAGTCCTTTCCAGATTAAAAGGAGAAAAAACGGTCTTAGGACCGATAGAGCTTTTGCTCAACGGCAAATTTTTTGAACTTGTGAAAATTTCGCTGAACGGACGGGAATTATCCGAAAAAGACTATGTCAAAACACCGGATTCTTTAACTTTGACAATCAAAACGGATAGTTTTGAAATTGAATGCGAAACTTTGGTAAATCCGCAAGCGAATACTTTTTTATCCGGCTTATACCTGTCAAACGGCGTTTTTTGCACTCAATGTGAAGCGGAAGGTTTTCGCAACATCACGTATTATCCGGATCATCCGGACATTATGTCTCGGTTCACAACCACGATAAGAGCGGACAGAAAAAAATATCCCGTTTTACTGTCGAACGGCAATAAAATCAAAGATGACGGCGATGTTGTCGCATGGGAGGATCCGTTTTTAAAGCCCAGCTATCTTTTTGCTCTCGTCGCCGGCGATTTAGGAGTCATAGAAGATTCCTTCGTCACTTGTTCCGGACGAAAGGTTGATTTACGTCTTTATTGTGAAAAAGGCAAAGAAAACCGGTTGACTTACGCTATGGCTTCGTTAAAAAGAGCTATGAAATGGGACGAAGAGGCTTTCGGTCGAGAATATGATTTAAATCTGTTTAATATCGTGGCCGTCAGCGATTTTAACGCCGGCGCGATGGAAAATAAAAGCTTAAATATTTTCAATGATTCTTGCTTGTTGGCGTCCATGGAAACGGAAACGGACAGAGAATTTGAATTTATAGAATCCGTTGTCGGGCATGAATATTTTCATAATTGGAGCGGAGACAGAGTCACCGCCCAAGATTGGTTCAACCTGAGTTTAAAAGAAGGCTTTACCGTATATCGGGATCAGGAATTTTCATCGGATCAACGCTCTCGCCCCGTGAAAAGAATTGACGATGTCATTACTTTGCGTTTGGCGCAGTTTCCGGAAGACGACGGCCCTTTGGCGCACCCTGTTCGTCCGGAAAGTTATATGACAATAGATAATTTTTACACGGCAACGGTTTATGATAAAGGGGCGGAACTTATCCGTATGCAAGAAAAAATCGTCGGCAAAGAAGGTTTTCGCAAAGGCTGCGACCTTTACTTTGACACTTACGACGGACAAGCCGTGACAATCGACGATTTTGTGAGATGTATCGCCAAAGCCAATAACATTGATTTAACGCAATTTATGCGTTGGTATTCCGTGGCCGGTCGTCCCGTTGTTCATGTTGAAACGGACTATAATGAAGAAAAAAAGACCTTGTCTCTTTCTTTGTCTCAAAAAACAAAAAATGCGACGGAACCTTTTTTGATTCCCCTCGCCTACGGATTGTTAGATAAAAACGGACAAGAAATATCAAAAGGTCTTCTTTTGTTAAAAGAAAATAAGCAAACCTTTGTTTTGGAAAACATTCCGTCCTACCCCGTCTTATCGTTGAACCGATCTTTTACCGCGCCGGTGGATATCGATTACACCTACACACCGGAAGAATACCTGCTTTTAATGCAACATGACACGGATTTATTCAACCGTTATGAATCGGGACAGCAATACGCTTTGAATGTGATGCTTCAGATGTTGAAAAAGAACGATTTTACCGTTGATGACGCGTTTTTGTCCGCGCTTTATTCTTATTTGAAAGAAGCGCAGCGCGACCCCGCTTTTACGGCAAAAGCTTTGATTCTTCCGGCGGAAACGACTTTAATCGAAAAAAGCAAACCGGCCGACGTGTTCGCCGTCCACGAAGTCAGAGAAGCCGTTCGCACAGCTTTTGCGCAAAAATATCAACTGCAATTATCTTCTTTGTATGAAAAGTTGTCTGAAGAAATTGACTCGAAAGCAACGGACGCCGTTTCTGTCGGGAAACGGGCGTTGAAAAACGCTTTGCTCGGGTATTTAACTTTAACCGATGAAGGAAAAACCGCTTACAAACAATACACGCAAGCAAAAAATATGACAGATAAACTTTCGGCGTTGTCTTTTCTGATGAACACGAACAGTTCTTTTGCCGCGACGGCTTCCGACGATTTTTACGAAACGTATAAAAACGACCATTTGATTGTGAATAAATGGCTGATGTTGGAAGGCAGCGCTTTAAGAAAAGACGGGCTTGAAAAAGTAAAAAGATTATTGACTCATCCGGCGTTTGATATAAAAAATCCGAATAAAGTCAGAGCCTTAATCGGTGGTTTTTCAAGAAACACTTTAGCTTTTCACGCCTTAAACGGATCGGGATACGCTTTTTTAGCGGAGCAAGTATTAAAGGTGGATAAGCTGAATCCTCAATCGGCGCAAAGGTTGGTCATTCCTTTGACACAAGGCGAAAAGTTTGATGAAAAACGCCGTCTTTTAATGACGAACCTTTTGAAAAAAATCAACGCTTCCGAAGGTATTTCCGTCAATTTGAAAGAAACGGTATCAAAAGCCTTGCTTGAAAGTTAAAAAGGCGGATATTTTGCTTTCAAAC
>CAVDQP010000072.1:0-1540 GCA_963611245.1 Holdemanella biformis | reverse complement strand
CGGAAAAAATCAAAAAAAAGATGACAGAGGGAGTGTTTTTTTCTATACTGTTTTTGTCCGGCAAAAACGCCCGCTTGCGAAAAGAAAAGGAAAAAAAACAAGAAATCTTCTTCTTTCGGCGACGTGCCTTGACAAAAGAAAAGAATAAAACCGTTTTTTTTAGACGAGGGGTTATGATTTTAAAAATATTTCTTCTTTCCCTGTTGGTGGGAAGCGGCGCTTTAGGATACTTCGGCATTCAAGGAGACAGCCTTGAATCCGTTATTTTCGGCGTCGTTTGTATTTTAGTCGCAGTTTTTACTTTGGCATTTTTGCTGAAAGTCTTTATGAAAGTCTTTTTATTCCTCTTAAAATGGGCGGTTATTCTGGCAATTATCGGCGCCGTTATCGGAGGCATTTACTGGTTTGTCACAGGAAAAGCGCCAAAAATTCCGACATCTTCCTCTTCTTCTGCCGTTTCAACGTCAAACACCGACCTACAAAAAGAGCCGGCAACAAAGGGACAGAAAAAATCCGACGAACCTTTGAAAGAATACACTGTTCAAGGGATTGTCCGAAATGTCAGAAGCGGTTATTTTTTACAATTAGAAGGCAGTTTGGTAAAATTATACGGCATCGATTCTCCGGATCCTGTTCAACAATGTCTTGATGAAAACGGCCGATCTTACGATTGCGGCGCGCAGGCGCGTCAAATGCTGGAAAGATTGACGCAAGGCAAGCATCTTAAATGCAAATTGACCGGAGGAGACGGCAAAGGAAATTATATCGCCGCTTGCAAAATGGATAACGGATACGATGTCGGCGCGGTTATGGTTTATTCCGGTTGGGCTTTAGCCAGAACACCAAGCTATCTGCCTTATCAAAAAATCGCCGAACAGAAAAAAGAAGGATTGTGGGCGGGGCGTTTCGTCGATCCTGTTTTAGCTCGGAAAGCCAGAAAACCCGCTCCGAAAAAGAAAAAAAAGTGGTTCTTTTAAACTTTTATCTCTCGCGGTGATTTTTTTAAGGATAAGCGCAAATGAAAATAAGATGTTCCTCTCTTCAAGACACTCAAAGACTCGCCGAAGTTTTAGCGCATCAATCGCGCGTGGGAGACATTATGGCTCTTTACGGCACGTTAGGCGCCGGCAAAACGGCCTTTGCGCGCTTTTTTATTCAATCATTGACCGGAAAAGAAACGGAAGTGCCCAGTCCGACGTTTACTTTACTTCAAACGTATGAAGCGCCGGAATTTGAAATTTTTCATTACGACCTTTACCGGTTGGAACAAGAAGAAGATGTTTATGATTTGGGCGTGGAGGAAGCTTTTTATGAAGCCGTCAATCTGATTGAATGGCCGGAAAAAATGGGAAAGTTACTGCCTGTGCGAAAAATGCTTAAAATTGAAATTATTTGTGAGAAAGAGGAGAGAATTTTTAACCTTTCTTCAGAAAATCCGTCTTGGGAAAAACGATTAAACGAGATGGAAAAACAGCTTTTGCTTAAATAAAAAGCAATAACCGAAAAGATAAAGAAGTTCGAAAATCCACGGTATAAAAGC
>CAVDQP010000071.1:0-6408 GCA_963611245.1 Holdemanella biformis | reverse complement strand
GAATAGAGAGTCTCTTATGAAAAAACAAATCATTTCTTTTGCCTGTGCTTTAGGTTTCTTAACGGCTGCTTCCCACGTTCGAGCGGAAGAGACATTGTTTTGGACCTTTGACGATTTTGAAAATAAAGTGACGATTCCTTCGGAATGCGCTCAGGAAACAAATCCGGACGTTCTGTTGGATAAAGGGCTGTTGCTGTTAAGCCAGTCGGACGGAACGGAAATGGGGGCACCTTATTGCCTTTTGTCCGCCGCTTTTTTGGGAAATGTCGAAGCGCAGTTTGCTATTGCTCAATTATATTACAACGGAACGAATTTGCCGAAGAACGATATCGCGGCGTATAAGTGGGCTTTGCTGTCGGCTGTCGGCGGCAATAAAGAGGCGGACCGGTTGGGCGCCGTTTTGGAAAAATCTTTAACGCCGGAAGATTTGGCGTTGGCAAATAAATCTTTGGCGCAGCTGGTTTCTGAAATTCAAAAGGTTTCCGAACAAAAAACGGAAGATTTAAATAGTCAGATTTCAAAAGCGCATGAAAAGTTGATAGCTATCAATAAAGATATTGACGATTTGGAAGAATTCGGTATGACCGCTGAAGAAATGCCGCAGTTAAAGCCGAATGAAAAAGGTCAGAGCGGGATAAATTCTTTGTCCTCGCCTTCATCGTCCTCGCCCGTGTCCGTGGGACAAGGTCAAATTCCGACAAAGTCAGATTCCGCCCGTCCTTTAAGAAAAAATGACAAGTCTCAGTCGATGCCTATCTTTAATTTCCAAGATGTGTATCGCGGAGGAGGTTCTGCGGAAAAATGATAAGAAGCAAAAGCGTCTTTCGGTTCCTTTTGTTGTGGCTGTTTTTCGGCTCGGTTGAGGCTTTTTCACAAGATGCTTTTGTTTCAGGATTTGAAGATTTGCCGTTGATGGACGGATTGTCTCAAAGTTATGAGGATAATTTTTCGTTCGACACGATGCAGGGGCATCTTCTTCAAGCGGTGGTTTCGTCGGATACGCTTTCTTTCAAGGAGGTTGTGTCTTATTATGAAGAGATTCTTCCCAATTTGGGGTGGCAAATTTCTTCTTATGGTTTTTTCAAAAGAGAAACGGGAGAGTTGTCTATCCAGTTATTGCAGGAAAAACCGCTTCTTATTCAGTTTGAGTTAAAAACAAATTAGGTGCGCTATGAATTTTAAAAATATTCTCGTAGAAAAACAGGACGCCATCGGCTTTATCACGTTGAACACGCCCGCTAATTATAATACGATTACGTCCGCTATGGTGGCGGAAATTGCGGAAGGAGTTGCTTTTTTCGAAAGCGATTCTCAAGTGCGCGTCATTTTGTTGCAAGGTGGAAAGGACGCTTTTTCCAGCGGTATGAATTTGCAGGAATTAAACCGTCTGACCGGCGATAAGAATATTCAGTCGCCTTTTTTCGACGATAAGTGGTTTGCTTTGGATAAATGTCGCAAGCCTGTTATCGGGTTGGTTTCCGGTTATACTTTCGGGGCGGGAATGGATTTGCTGTTGATGTGCGATTTTGTTATCGCCGCGGATACGGCGCGTTTCGGCTATCCGGATATTACGGTCGGCCTTGTTTCCGGCACAAACGGCTTTGAAAGGCTGGTTCAAAAAATCGGGCCGGTGAAGGCGGCGGATATGGTTTTGACCGGCAAAGTGATTGATGCGGACCAAGCTTTCGCGTGCGGGTTGGTCAGTCGCAAGGTGCCTGTTTCTTTGTTGGAGCAGGAAGGAATGGAGACCGCGGCCAGAATTTCGTCGTTTTCCGGACCGGCGTGTGTTTTGGCAAAAAAAGCGTTACGCCGAGCTTTGAAAAAAGTGCCCGACACGTCGTCCGACTTTTTTGATGCCTGTATGGCGTTGGAAGATACGCGCGAGGGAATCCTTGCGAGTTTGGAAAAGCGTCCGGCGGCATTTAAAAACAAATAAAAGAGGTTGACTTTTTCTTATTTAAGGAGTAAGAAATAGCCCTTGAGATTTTTATAATTTATTTTGAATCAATTTTTTTAAGGAATAAAAATGGCTCACCATATTTCAGCAAAAAAGCGTATCAGACGCAATAAAAAACGGGAAATTATCAACAGTATGCGGTTAGGCGCTGTCAGAACTTCCGTTAAAAAAGTGGAAAAAGCAATCGCCGAGGGTAAGATTGATGAGGCAAAAACTCTTTTCGTGACGGCGGAATCTCTTATGAGAAAAGCCGTGAATAAAGGGGTTGTCAAAATGAATACTTGCGCTCGTAAAGTTTCGAAATTGGCTCAACATATTAAAAAAATGGCCGTTTAATCGGCTGTTTGAATTGTTGAAAAAAGTTTGAAACAGGGGCTGTTCCATTTCAGCCGGCGTATTTTTCAAAAATAAGAAACTAAAGAGGATAAAGGCACTTTTTCTTTGAAAAGGTGTCTTTTGCTTTGGTGTGATGAACGTAAAAACTGTTCAAAAAGGGTGAGGCGTTTTTTTGAAATCATGTAACAATGCCGCAAAATGCTTTCAAATACTTCAGAAATGTTTCAAACAAATAAAAAAGAGTGTGGATTTCGGGCGCTCTTTTTGTGAATAAAAGGGGGTCGGTTAAGACGGACTAAAGCGGAATATTTTGTCCGCTTCTTAAAGTTTTTCGTGAATAAAAGGGGGCCGGTTTAAAAAGGGCGGTTCATTTATAAGCTGAATTTTGATTCGTATAAATCCGGCAAATCGTTTTCCATCAAAACAACATCGCCTTCTTGTCCGTTTTTTTGCAACCAGTCATAGGCAGCTTGAAAACCGGTCATTTCCAACAATAGCGACGACGATGGTGCTGTCTTTTGAAAACCTTTGATAAACGACGGGATTCTTTGCGCTTTCACCAAAAGGACAATATCGGCGTAAAGTCCCGCCAAACGACCGGCCTCTTCATGCGCCGACTCGTGTAAAGAACCCAGCTCAACCATTCCCGGGGTGATAAGAATCCCTCGCTTTGTTTTTAAAGTGCCGAGCAATTCCAAAGCGGCTTTAAAGCCCGTCGGGTTGGAATTATAGGCATCATCAATAATCGTGCGGTGTCCCTGCGGTTTAACTTCTAATCTGTGCGTAATTTGCGGTAATGTTTTCAAAGCGGCTCGAATAGTGCCCATCGGCATACCGAGTCGTAACGCCGCTTCAACGGCCAATCCGATGTTTTGCGCGTGATGCAGGCCGAAAATCGGCGCAAAAAGAGGAACGCTTTCCTGCCCTTTATGAAAAGTAAAGGAAAGTCCTTCTTTCGTTTGGCAAATGTCGGAAATAAAATCTTCCTTGTCTTGAGGTCTGCCAAATCGGATCAGAGACGATTCATATTCGGTCGGAATGAATTTTTCCTCTGTCTGAAGAGTGTTGACAATCACAAAACCGCCGTTTTTCTGCACAAAAGGAGCCAGTTCAAACTTTGCTTCGGCAATGGCCTCTTGGGTTTTGAATCGTTCATAGTGCGCGTGTCCGATAGCCGTGACAATGCCGAATTGAGGGTCTAACAGAGAGCAGGCTTTTCGAATGGACCCTTTTCTGTAAGCGCCGACTTCCGCTACAAAATATTTGTGTGAGGCGGTTAAGCCTGTTTGTATCATACGACACAATCCCATCATCGTGTTGATGCTGCCGGGGGTCCAATAGGCAGGAGCTCCCGCGGATAAAATATGTCCGAGAATATGTTTGACAGAGGTTTTTCCATAAGACCCCGTAACGGCAATCACCACCGGATTCACCTCTCTTATTTTCTTTTTCGCCAGACGGATATATTTGTTTCGTATGTGTTGTTCCAAAGGAAACAACGCTACGTTCGCCACAATCATCAAAAACGGCAAAAATTGAATAATTAAAAAGCAAGTCATTAAAACCGGTAAGGATTTTTCAATCTGTGCACCGAGAAAAAACGCCAATAAAGCGCTGACGCCGTAAAGACAGGACGCGCGACGTGTGAAAACGACTTTCTTTTTGGCGCTTTTCAAAAAAGTATTTTCTTTCCAAGCGAAAAACGCCAGAAGGAAAAAAAATCCGACTTTTACCCAAGGAAAAAAGTAAGTCGCGCCCATCAATAAAATCAGGCAACCGGACAGTTTTTTATCTATCAAGCGGTTTTTGTTGAAAATATATTTGAAAAAACGCAGAGAATCGTATTCTTCCTGTTGAAAAAACAAAAGAAGAACCCGCAAACGCAAAAGGCAAAATCCGGCTAAAGCGAACAGAGTGAGGTTTTCAAACATTTTTTCTCCTTTTGTTTTTTTATTTTACAAGGTCGTTGTTTTATTTATTCCTTTTTATCGTTTGTCAGGAAATTTTCCTTTAAAAAGGAATCCATTAAAAACGCCGTTTGTCGTTTGCCTTCAAAAATCAAGCTGAAATGATTTTGATTTTTTAAGACGGATAAGACCGCTTGCGGCATGCTGTTTTTATAAATTTCTCCGAAATAAGCGGGGGCGGCGGTGTCTTTGTCTCCATAAATAAGACAGACGGGACAGGTAATTGTTTTGGCCGTTTGTTCCAAATTTTCATTGACCGTTTTGACAAAAACGCCGCGCATAATGCCTTTTGCCGCGCGATAATCGCTGCTGCCGAAGGACATTTGATTGAAAAAAGGAAGCCTTTTCGCGATTTTTGAAAAATATTTGATGAAAAAGGCCTTTATTTTGAAAAAAAGGCTGTGCCTTGTCAAAAGGCCGGCGCCGGCAATCAGAATAATGCCTTGCGTTTGTTCTTGAAAGCCGGAGGCCAGACGAATGCAGACTCTTCCGCCGAAAGAATGTCCGACAAAAACGGTTGTTTTTTTCGGTAAAGATTGCGCAAAAGAGGCGACTTCGGCGGCATAATCCGCCGTATCCCAAACTTTTTCGGGGGGAGGTGTTTTGCCGAACCCCGGCATATCGACCAGCCACACTTCCGCTTCTTTTTGAAAAAGAGCCGCCAAAGGTTTTAAGGTGTTCATATCCACCCCCCACCCGTGCAGAAAAATCAACCTGAAAGAAAAATCTTTATCGTTTTCGTCGCAAGACAGCTTTTCAAAATACAAAGCGTCCCCCTTTATTCCGGTTTGTTTCTGTTAAAAATTTTGCTTTCCGTCAAATGAATGGGAAAAGCATTGCGTTTTTCGTATTCCGAAAATCCTTCCTCGATTAAAGAAGATAAAAGTTCCGGATAGGCTTTTTTCGTCTCGGACGCTTCCCACAGATAAAACGCGAAAGATCCGGGAATAGTGTTCACTTCGCCCAAATAAAATTCTTTTGTTTTGGAATTGCACAAAAAATCAATGCGCACAACGCCCGTCGTAAATAAAGCGTTGAACGCCGTTTCGGCCCAAGAGCGGATATTTTTCTTTTCGTCGTTCGTCAATTCGGGCGGATTGAAAACCCGAGTTAAAGACAACATACCTTGGCTGTCGGCTTGAGCGGATTTTGTTCCCTTTGTTCCGCCGCCCGCCAAATATTTTTCGGCAAAGCCCAAGACGGGACTTTTGTCTTTCAAAGGTCGTTCAATCACGGAAGAACAGGTTTGTCCGAATACTTTGGTGACGGAGATATTGTATTCTTCCAAATTTTCAACAAAAGGTTCCACCAACGCGTCTGCGTTTAAAGAAAAAATCTGTAAGACGGCGGCTTGCAATTCCTCTTGAGTTGAAACTTTATGAATGCCGACGCTGCTTCCTAAGGCGTTCGGTTTAACCAAAAGAGGAAAGGGCAGGCGAATATCTTTGGTCAGTTCGGCAATGTCCGGAAATGTTTTTGCGTCGGGCCGACTGATGAGAACGTCCTCTAACACGGGAATTCCGGCTGATTTTAAGGCTTTTTTAGCGACGGCTTTGTTCATGAAAACACTAGACGACAAAACACGGCAACCGCTGTAAGGCACTTGCGCCGTTTCCATCAGCCCTTGAAAACAGCCGTCTTCTCCGTAATCTCCGTGAAAGGCTAAAAAAGCAAGGTCAAAAGCTATATCTTTTCGGCCGCCGAACAAACCCGAGCCGAATCCTTTTAGAACAGGGCGCAAAATGGGCTTTTGTTCGCCGACGGGCAAAATTACCCGCGTCAGTTTCTTTTTTATCTCATCTGTCAGATGATAGTTTTGGCGATTTAAAAGCGCATCGCCCGTCCACCAAAAACCGTCTAAATCCACATAGACGGGGAAAGCATCGTAACGAGTGGAATCAAGGGAGTTTAAAACTTCCAATCCCGTAATAATGCTGACATCGTGTTCAAAAGATCTTCCGCCGAAAAAAACGGCGATTCTTTTTTTGTTCATTTGATTTGTCCTTTTTTTTAGGTCTTGTTTGATTTTTTGTTTTTCTTTATCCCTTTATATACTTTTTGTCTCTAAAAAGAAAGTAGGGAAATGATAAAACGAAAAAAAACACCAACAAACTTATTCAAAAACAAAAAAGCGGAAAAATACAGGAT
>CAVDQP010000070.1:0-6424 GCA_963611245.1 Holdemanella biformis | reverse complement strand
TTTTTGTATTTTATCCAAGAGAGGATTATTTTTCAAGTAAATGCTTAAATTCTTCTTCAGATAATATTTGAAGTCCCAATTCTTGCGCTTTTTTGGCTTTTTGTCCCGCGTCACTGCCTAAAACCACAAAATCTGTTTTAGAAGAGATGGAAGAGCTGACTTTTGCGCCGCTTTCCAACGCTTTTGCTTTGGCCTCCGGTCGGGTCATTGTGTCCAATCCGCCCGTAAAAACAACCGTTTTTCCCGTTAAAGGCGTTTGTTTTGTGCTGTTTTCAAAAGGCAAAATATGAATTTTGTTTTTTAAGTCGTCTAAAAGTTTTCTGTTGTGCGGTTCCGATAAAAAGTTTATCACATCGTCAGCAATAGATTCTCCCACATTTTCCAAAGAGGTCAACTGTTCTTTAAAACCGGTCGTCTGCGCCGCCTGTATCAACGAATCCAAGTCATGATAAACGCCGGCCAACAGTCGCGCCGTGACTTGACCTACTTGCCGAATCCCCAACGCGAACAAAAATCTGTCAAATGCCACGCCTTTTTGCACTTTTTCAATGGCGTCAAACAGATTTTGACAGGATTTTTCTCCCCAACCGTCCATAAAAGCCAGCTCTTTTTGATGTTTTTCTTTTAAGTCAAACAAATCGACAGGCGTTAAAATCCACCCTTTTTCATAAAAAAGTTCAATATTTTTATCGCCCAACCCTTCTATATCCAGCGCGTCTTTTGAAACAAAGTGTTTCAATCTTTCTCTGATTTGAGCGGGGCACACCAGTCCGCCGGTGCAATACACATAAGCTTCGTCTTCTTCTTTGACGGCGTGAGACCCGCAAACGGGGCAAACCGACGGAAAAATAAAAGGGTGCGAATCGGCGGGACGCTTTTTAAAAATGACTTGCAAAACTTGCGGAATGACATCCCCCGCGCGCTGTATCAAGACCGTGTCTTTTTCTCGGATATCCTTGCGTTCTATTTCGTCGATATTGTGTAAAGTCGCGTGAGATACCATGGCGCCGCCGATGTTCACCGGTTCCAAATCCGCGACCGGCGTTAAAATACCGGTGCGCCCGACTTGAATGCGAATCGCTTTTAAAAGAGTTTCGGCTCTTTGCGCGGGAAATTTGTGCGCGATGGCAAATCGGGGTGCTCGTGCAATAAAGCCCAACCTTTTTTGATAATCCAAGCGGTTGACTTTGTAAACGACGCCGTCAATGTCATAGGGCAGGGAAGCTCTTTTTTCCTGCATTTTATCGTAGTATTCCTCTAATTTTTCGACATCGGCGCAAAATCGAATTTCCGAACTGACGGGAAAGCCCCATTCTTTCAGCAGAGATAAAAATTCTTCATGCGTTGTCCAAAATTCGTCGTTCGTTATGCCCCACGCATAGGCAAAAAGGCTTAATTTTCTTTTTTTTGTAATGCTGGGATCCAACTGCCTTAAAGAACCGGCCGCCGCGTTTCTGGGATTGGCAAAGATTTTTTTTCCGGTTTTTTCCTGTTCTTGATTTAAGGCAAAAAAATCTTCCTTCGTCATATAAACTTCGCCCCGTATTTCCAGCTCGCTCGGGAAATATCGTCCTTGCAAAACTTGAGGAAAATCGGCAATGTTTTTTAAGTTTTCGGTAATGTCTTCGCCCGTTGTTCCGTCGCCTCGGGTAGATCCTTGTTCAAAACGACCGTTTTTATAAAAGGCGGAAAAAGATAAACCATCTATTTTCGGTTCGGCTACAAAATGCAAAGGATCCTGTTCCTTTAAGCCTAAAAAAGAACGGAGTCTTTCGGCAAAACTTGAAATTTCCTCTTTTTCAAAAATATTGGAAAGAGACAACATCGGCACTTTGTGAACGACTTTTTTGAACCCTTTGGCGCTTGAAGATCCGACTTTGAAAGAAGGACTGTCCGCCCGTATCAATTCCGGAAAGCGTTTTTCCAAATCCTCGTTGCGTTTTTTCAAAAAATCATAATCCGCGTCCGACGCCAAAGGGTCGTCCTCTTGGTAATACGCCTTGTCCAGCCGAGCCATTTCTTCCGCCAGATAAGCCAACAAAAAGGACGCTTGTTCTTTCGTTAAAAAGGCCATGTCCGTGTGCAGCAATTCTTGTGCTCGTTCCTTTTCCGCTTTTTTGTCTTTTTCTGCCGGCAAAGGGGCGGACGTCATCAGAGAAAAAAATGTCGGTTCCGTTTGTTTTTTTATTTTCGACGTCATTCTTTTTCCTCCAAAAGTTCTTTAGCGTTTTGTAAAGCGGTAGGTGTAATTTCTCGTCCGGACAGCATGCGGGCAATTTCCCGAATCCGCTCTTCTTCTGTCAGAGAATGGACAAAAGTCTGTATTCCCGTCTTATCCTCTTTTTTGGCGACAATAAAATGATCCGTGCCGCAAGAAGCCACCTGCGGTGAATGAGTGATGACCAAAACTTGTGTTTTTTGAGCCAGCTTTTTTAATCGTTGACCGATAGCGCGAGCCGTAGGACCGGACATGCCGGTGTCTATTTCGTCAAAGACCATAATTTCCAAATTTTCATTCAAAGCGGTATTGACTTTCAATGCCAACATAAAACGAGCCAGCTCTCCGCCGGAAGCGATTTTATTTAAAGCGGATAAAGGCGTTCCGGCATTGGTGGAAACTTCAAACACGGCGTCATCAAGCCCGTTTTCGCTCCATTTTTCTTCTTCTTTAACGGTGAGTTTTGTTTTAAAAACAGCTTTTTCCAGCTTTAAATCCGGCAATTCTTTCATGACGGCTTTATCCAATTTTTCTGCCGCTTTTTGCCGAAGAGCAGACAGAATTTTGGCTTGCTTTAAATAAGAAAGTCTGTTTTTTTCCTGTGTCTGTCGCAAAGAAAAAACTTCCTCTTCTCCTTTGCTTAAACAAGCCAGTTGCTTTTGAAATTCCTGCAATTTATCCGGCAAATCGTCTGGCAGACATCGGTATTTGCGCGCCATATCTTTTAAGGCAAACAGTCTTTCTTCCAATTCCTCCAAGCGGGCGGAAGGATCCTCGTAAGATGCGCCTTTTTCCTCCAACAAAGAGGTGACTTCTCCCAACTCCTCATCGATTTTTTCAAGACATTGCAAAGCATCTTGAAATCCGCCTTCCGTCAAGCGATCCGCGCGTTCCAAAGCTCTCATGGCTTTTGAAAGGCTGGTGTTGCCTTCCTGATTTTGATTTAAAATCTGGTAAGCTTCGTTTAAAGCTTCCGTGATTTTTTCGGCATTCATCAAAGCAGCTCTTTCACTGCTCAACGTCTCCTCTTCCCCTTTTTGAGGAGAAAGCCGATCCAGTTCGTTGGCCGCAAAGCGAAGATATTCTTCGTCTTTTTGGGCCTTTTCCAGCGCAAAGAGAGCCTCTTTCAACAAACGGTCCGATTCTTTTAAAGCCCAAAACGCCTCTTTTGTTTTTTTCTTTTCGGTGTCCAACTCACCGTAAGTGTCCAAGACATTTAAATGAGTCGCCGGATTTAAAAGAGAATGAGTTGAAAATTGTCCGTGGATTTCCACCAACTCTTCTCCGAGAAGTTTTAAAAAAGAAACACTGACCGGTTGATCATTCACAAAAGCTTTGCTTTTTCCGTCTTTATCCACGCTGCGCCGTAAGATTAAAGGATCGTTTTGTGAAAAGTCTATGTCGTTTTCCTTTAACTGTTCGAAAATCTGGTGTGAAGGCGGCAAAATAAATTCGGCGCAAACGGACAGTTTATTCGTGCCGTAGCGCACCAGCCCCGCGTCCGCACGCGCGCCCAACGCCAAAGATAATGAATCAAGCAAAACGGATTTGCCGGCGCCTGTTTCGCCGGTAAAGACACTCAGACCGGCCTTGAAATTCAAATCCAGTTTGTCTATCAGAACAACATTGCGAACGGACAGCGCGGAAAGCATTGAAACAAGCCTTTCTTTTTATTTAACGGGTTGTTGTTGTGTCTTGTCGGAATATTTTTTTAAAAGACGCCGCGCTCTTAAATTCCAGTCGTTTGTCGGATATTTTTCCTGCAAAGCTTTATCGGCCTTTGAAACATAATCGTTCATACCCAAAGCAAGATAGGCTTCCATCAGACGGTAAAAAGCTTCCGGCGCCTGTTTTGTTTGCGGATAATCCTTGAGAACCGTTTGAAAATGGTTGATGGCCGACGGGAATACTTCCGCCTTCAAATAATATCGTCCCAACGCCATTTCTTTTCCCGCAAGCTGATTTTGAATAAAAGAGATTCTTTTTAAAGCGTCCTCTTTATAAAGAGTTTGAGGATATCTTAACAAAAGTTCCTGAAACGCTTTTAAAGCTTGAACGGTGTTTTCCTGTTCTCTTTGAATGTCGGAAATCTGCTCAAAATAGCATAATCCCTTGAGATAATAAGCGTAAGGAGCATTTTTGTTACCGGGGTGAATTTGTAAAAAACGGTCTAAAATCAAAAGAGCGTCCGTGTATTTTTCCGTTCGATAAGAAAGGTAGGCAGCCATAATCTGCCCTCTGGATGCCCAAACGGAATACGGGTGTTCTCTTTCCAGCGCGTCAAGTTCCTTTATGGCTAAAGTCGGTTCCGATTCGTCCATCAATTTCATGGCGTCCGAATACATTTGTTCAGGACTTTTGACGGATTCGGGCGCTGTCGTATCCGAGGCGCATCCGGCGAAAAGTAAACAGAAAAAACAGGCAAACAACCACTTTTTTTTCATTCTTTATCCTTTTTTATCATCACAGGCGAAGTCTCTTTCTTTTTGTCGGGAGCCTTTGGGCTCTCGTGGTTTTTGGGAGAAATTATAAAACAAGGTAACTTATTTTTTTGTAAAAGTCTAGAAACTTCCTGTGCTTTTTTTTCATTTTCCAAACCAAAAACGCGGACGCGCCATAAATCTTTGAAAGGCAAAATTTGCACGATGCCGGTTTCTTTCAGCAGCTGTTCTATGTTTCCGGCTTTTTTAAGCGCCATCGGCAAAGAAGCGTAAGCACCGGCTTGCACTTGCCAGTAAGATTCGTTGTCCTCTTGCAACGGCAAAGTGATTTTTTGATTTGCCAAACCGGCGGTTTTTTTCTCGGGTAAAGAAATCTGTCGAGTGTTTTTCAAGGAAAGAATACTTTCTTTCATTAACTGAACCGACGTTCTCATTTTCGGCAGATAGCTTTTCTTTTCCGTTTCGTTCAAAATAGGCCGTTGCTTGAAAGGGTTTTCGTTAGAAGTGTTGTTTTTTTGTGCCGCGCGCAATTCTTCCATTTTTGCAAAGCCTTTATCCAAAAGAGAAACAATGCTGGCGTCTCTGCTTTTCACGGAAGATTGTCCTAAACTGACGGCGACCAAACGCATATCCTTTTTCCGGCACGTGGTAATGACATGATAACCGCACGCGTTCAAATAACCGGTTTTCAATCCTTCCGCTCCTTTGTAAAGACGAATAACGTTGTTGTGATTGCCATAGATTTTGCCTTGAATGGTGGCGACTTTGGTCGTGAAAAGAGGATAATATTGCGGAAAATGGTTTATAAGAGCCAACGCCAAAACGGCCATATCCCGCGCGGTAGAAATCTGTTGTTTATGGTATAGACCGGACGCGTTTTTAAAAACGGTTCTGTTCATTCCCAAATCATGCGCCGCTTTTGTCATCATTTCGGCAAATTGTTCTTCGGAACCGGCTAAAGATTCCCCCAACACCGCGGCGACATCGTTGGCGGACTTCACAATCAAAGCTAAAATAGCTTCTTTGACGGTTAAAGTCGTTTCCGGCTTTAAATAAATTTTCGACGCCGGCTTGGCGGCCGCTTTTGGGGAAATCAACAGTTCGTCTTCCATTCTTAAAACGCCGTTTTCCAAGGCTTGAAAGGTTAAATACAACGTCATCAGCTTTGTTAAAGAAGCCGGATATATTTTTTCATCGGCTTTGTCGGCGTAAAGGACATAGCCGCTGTCCGCGTCGGCAATCAAAGCGGCTTTGACTCGTTGTGCCACAGCTGAAGCGGGAAAGAAAAAAACGCCGCCGGCCGAAAGGGTGAAGACCGTTATTTGGGTTATGAAAAGAAAAAAAAGTTTTCTCATTTTTCTGCGCTTGCCTGCTGAATTTTTATTCGGTTTTTTGAAGTGAAAAAGTGTTTTTTCCGCCGAACGTTCGCTTGAACCAGATTAGGCGAAAATCTTTTTCCTGTCTATTCTTTTTTAAGGTTTGCTTGATTTTTTTTAAGAAAAAATCCCTGTGCTTTATTAAAAAAATGGGGAAAAAAGTTGTTCGGCGCGTTGAAAATTTATAAAGGCGGGTGGAGAGTAGTAACCTGTCATTACAAGCAGTTTGACTTATTCGGAAAGTTCCTTATTCGTCAATCTCCACCCTTACGGATGGTTATGTAATGAAAACGGGTTACTACACCCGAGATATCGGTTTTTCACAATATCTTTCTAAAAAATATTCAAATTCCGAAATTTTATCAAGTTTTATTTTTAACTATTTTAAG
>CAVDQP010000069.1:0-6445 GCA_963611245.1 Holdemanella biformis | reverse complement strand
CGCTTTACTGCATTTCAGAATGGACGGAGATTCTTCTCCTCAATCTCGCGAAAGTATGACGGAAACACAGAAAAAACATCTGTCTTTTCATGTAAAAACGGTCGTCAGCGTTTGGAAAAGATACTTTGATGAAAAAGATATTATTTATAGCAGTCTGAATCAAAAAAATATTTATTACGATAGTATGAATAAATTTCTTTCGGATAATTTGTATTCCATTAAATTTCGCTTTGCCACAATGGGGTATTTAAGCCAACTTCATTTGAAAAATTATGACTATAATCTTCTGATTTCTTATTTTTCCGGCTTAGGAATACAAGAAAAAAATATTCTGCCTCTGTTAAAAATCAAAACGACAGAAAAGACAACCCGTATTTATTTGTTGAGCTTTTTACCGCTTTTAAAAATCAAGGAAAAAGCCCGCTCGACTCGTTTCTATCTTTTTGGATTTTTGCCCATTTTCAAAAGAAAAAATCATTTAAATAACAAATAAGGAGATAACATGAAAGTTTTAATTACCGGCATTACAGGTATGGCCGGCGGAGAATTTGCCAGAGCGTATAAAAACAGAGGAGATAACGTTGTCGGCATTGCCAGAAATTCGGCTCCCGCCCGAATGTATGAAGACAAACGAAAAGATGTTATCCGGTGCGATTTGTTGGACCGAGATCAGGTTGAACGGGTTGTCAACGATGTTCAACCGGATTTGGTGATTCACATGGCGGCACAAGCGTTTAACGGTTGGTCTTGGGATTGCGAAACTTTGACGCACGAGACCAATTATTTCGGTTCTTTAAATCTGTTTCGGGCCGTGCATAAGATGTCCGTTCCCGCCAAAATGTTGATTGCGTGCACATCTGCGGAATACGGATCGTTTAAGCCGGAAGAATGCCCTTTGAAAGAAGACAGAAATTTGCGTCCTTTAACACCTTACGGCGTGTCGAAAGTCGGTATGGAAATGTTGGCGCATCAATATATTGCAAATTACGGTATGAAAATTTATCTGCCCAGAATGTTTATTCATGTCGGCACGGGACACCCGCCCGCCACCGCCATTCAAAATTTTGCCAGACAATTGGCTTTAATTGCCAAAGGAAAAATCGAACCGGTTATGCATGTCGGGGATTTAACAACATATCGAGATTTTATTGATGTCAGAGACGGCGTCGCCGGTATGATGTTATTGGCGGACAGTGATATGGTCGGCATTCCGGTCAATATTTGCACCGGAACGGGTCATAAAATAGAAGACATCTTAAATAAGTTAATCAAAATTGCCAACGTTCATGTTGATGTTGTGCAAGATAAACGTTTTATGCGCGTTTCAGATGAAAAAGTTTTAGTCGGTGACAATACCCGCTTAAAATCTTTGGGCTGGGTTCAAAAATACAGCATTGAAGAAACATTGACCGCGGTTTTTAACGATTGGATGAACAGAGTTTAAAGGGGAAAAAATGGCAGAAAACTTACCTAAAATAACGGTGATTACGGTAACGTTTAATCTGATTAAAGACGGACGGGAAGCTGTTTTTCGTCAATGTGTCGAAAGCGTGTATAATCAAACATATCCGAATATCGAACATCTTGTTATGGACGGCGCGTCAACGGACGGTACTTTGGATTTAATTCGCGAATACGAAGAAAAAGGTTGGCTGAAATGTTATTCCGAACCGGACAGCGGCCATTGGAACGCGATGAATAAAGGCATTAAAAAAGCAACGGGAAAATATATTCTGTTTTTGAATAGTGATGATTATTTTGTTGATAAAAACGGATTGTCTTTATGCATCGCCGAATTAGAAAAAAATGATGAAAACTGTTATTGTGTCGCGAATTTTAAAGTTGTCAATAAAGATGGAAAGTTACTGACCAAAAATACAGATAATTGTTCGCCTGCGCCAAAAGAGCTGTTTTACAGATTACAGACATACAATCATGAAACGCTCATTTGCCCAAAAAGGATATATGAAAAGTTAAACTTTCATAATGAAAAATACAAAACAGCCATAGATTACGAATTCAACATAAAACTAATCTTAAACGGATACAAGCAGATTTATGTCGATGCTTGTCTGACGGCAATGCGCACAGGGGGAAGCACAATTTCTTTAGATGGAAAAGCTTCAGAAGCGACTATTGATAATGTGTTGTTATTGTTCAAAGACCTTTATCCTTGGGCGGGTTTTAAAAGAGAAGATATTGACAATATGTATCACAAAGGCTTGATGAAACGAAAATTCATCAACAATGTTTATCAAAAGATAGAAAAATTAAACTTGAAAAATATTGACTATAACATACTGAAGGCGGATATTGAACAATTCACCTGCAAAGTTGTTATGAAATATTATCTTTTCGGCATAAACATTTGTGAACAAAAAGCTTACAGAAAAAATAATACATGGTATCTTTTGAAATATATTCCGTTATTGCGGATTAAAATCAAGAAAAATACCCGCCGTATTTATCTGTTCGGATTTATTCCGCTTTTAAAAATCAAATCGAAATAAGTTTTTTTATATTTACCTTAAAAAATACGCGATTACGGGCCGAAGGACAGATAAATCGAAGCTTGCATCACCAATCCTATTGTCAAAGCAATGGACAGATTGTCGTCTATACCGATTTGTTTTTCGTAAACTTCGGCGCAATCGGCCAATAAAACAGAGATAAGTCCGGCTATCAACAGCAGCGGAGAAAAGCTGAAACAAAAACCGAAAATTCCCAAAGTTGCAACCGCCACCACAAAGAAAGCCAAAGCGCCTTCCAAACTTTTGCTGCCGTTGTTGATTTTATGCCGTCCGAAACGTCGGCCGACCAGCGCCGCCGCCGTATCGGAAAGCAACATCACGCACAAGGCAAACATACCGATTTGTTTTGAAAAACAAATCGTCACAAGCAACGCCGCCGCCAAAACATACGGAGCGCCGCTGAGATGAAAACCGTTGTCGTCATAGGCGCGCAGCATTTTTGAAAACAAAAGACCGTAAGTGGCTTTACACCAGCGCCAACCTTTATAAAAACCGTATTCCACGAATATATCTATCGCCAACGCCGCCGCAAAAAGAAGAATCAGCCAGAATTTCGGAATGAAATAAAGTGCCGCGACCATCCATAAAGAGCTTAAATGAACGGTTTTTCTTAAAAGTTCTTGTTTGTATGAAATTTGTTTTTGTTCTTGAGGCATTTTTTTCTCCTTAAAATTCAAAAAAGCGTATCCGGTTATCGTTATCGGCTTTTCAATCAGGCTTTTCCCCGTTTTTCAAAAGCTCGCCCTAAAAAGCATTAAAAATCAATCAATCCTTTGACGAGCAGAGAATGAGAATAAAAATCTTTTCTGAATTTTCCTTCCCAACCGACAGAAAGCTGCATAAAACCGTCTTTATCCATAATAAATTCAAAAGAAGATTCAATGCCTTTTCTGTCCATTCTTCTTCCTTCCGCCAAATAAGAAGTGTGATTCGGCAAAGTCATGAGAGAAGCTTTATCTTCCCGAATCATATCATAGGTTAAAAAAGCCTTTGCTTTCGGGGTTATCCGCAATCCGGATTGAAACATATAATCTTTTTCCAAAGTGCCGCCCAAAACGGCCGTTAACGTGTCCGCCGTCAAACCGGAAATATGTCTTCCGTGATCGGTGCGCACGCTTTCTTTTTTCGCCAAAAGGTATTTCAATCCTCCTTCAGGCGTTAAAAGGCGCAGCTTTTTGCTTAACAGAGCTTGAACTTCGTAAGTGTCGACATCGGCGTGAGCGCTGTCCCCGCTGTTCTTAAATTTTTGCTTATAAGTCGCAAACCCGTAACCGGCCTTGGTATCCAGTTTATAGCCTTTGTAATCGTAACGCAAATGCGCTTGAAAAGAATTGGAATAAAAGTGCTGCCTTAAAAAGGTGTTCTGCGTGTGAATGTGCGTAAAACCGTAAGAAAGCCCAAAGTCGATGTTTTCGGTCGCTTGATGAAAAAAGCCCAAATCAAAACCTTCCGCGTCGGATCGAACCCCTTTTCCGGAAGAAGAATCTTTTAACTTTGAATGCGTGTAAAAAGGTTGCAACCAGATTTTTTCATTGTAGGATAACGGAGCCTCGGTCGTCTCTTGCGCCAAAACGGCGGAGGAAAAAACAACGGCGGCGCACGCGGTCAAAAAGCTTAAAGTTCCTTTTTTCATTTTTGTTTCCTTGTTCCTAAAAATATTTTTATTTTTTTAATCATTATAGATCATTATAGAGACAAAATTGAAAATATCAATTTTTTAATTTGATTTTTGGAAAAACAAGCTTATGATACGTTCACTTTGTAAGAAATTTAAGTGTTTTGTTATGATAAAAAAATATGACGCCTGTTCGTCCGAAGTGTATCATCTGGACCCCGTTGATGTGATGAAATTGTCTGATCACCCTTTATATGAAAAGGAAAATAAAGAAGTTGTTATTTTCCTTGGCAATGAAAAGGAAAAAATTCCGGATAAGCTTTTTTCTGGACGAGATTTGGTAAAACAGGCGCTGAAAGAAAAAACGCCGTATATTCCCGTTCGGTTTGTCTTTTTGAAAAGAGCCAAGGGAATCAAAGGGTTTTTGTTGCATTTTATAAAACCTTTCAGGCGCAAGCTGATTGCCAAAGGAATGGGCCTTTACCATATGCGCGCGCAAGAATTGCAGGAAAAAGGCCTTGTCCGGAAAATCAGAACCCGCCAAAACGCTTATGATTTGAAAAACAAAAAGTGGGCCATTCCGCCGGCAGAACGCCAAAAACGTTGGAACGATCTTTATGCTTCTCTTCAAAAAACGGGCTATGATGATCGCTATCCGTTGGAAGTGATGCTGTGCCGGTCTTTAGGCGCCAAAGACAGCTTGCAACAAGGACACCACCGCATGGGTATTTTGAACGAGCTTCATATAGAACGAGTGGCCGTTGAATTTTCCGCGGCGGGTGCGGCGCCTTTGTTTATTCGGTCTTTTTTTCAATCAAAAAAGTAACCTTTCGGAGACATTCCGATTTTTCCTCTTTTCCGGTAAACTGATAGACAGAACTTCAACAAAAAATAACAAAAAAAGGGGGGAAAATGAAACGGTCTTTGTCTTATTTTTTATACGCAACGGCCTTGATGAGCTTTTTTATTTTAGTCAGTGCCTGCGCGCCGACGCACGATGCTTATATGAATAAAATGTCCGCTCTGCACGGTATGACAAAATCGCAACTGATAAAAGCCATGGGAATGCAACCGACAGGCGTTTATACAATCGATTCTTCCACGCAGTTGGTTGTTTTTTTACAAGATAAAATTGAAGAGGCACCGCCTTCCGCGAATACAACTCTTGAAGATCCCATCGATATTCAAGGGTATAACAACGTCCCTCAAAATCTGTTTTGCAAAACGACTTTCGTATTGCAACAAGGAAAAGTCACAAACTTTAATTATGAAGGAAACGCCTGTTCTTTTTCAAGCGTCACGGGCTTGAATTAAGTTTATAAAACTTATTTTTCTTATGCCTGATGACCGGAACAAACCGACATTAATAATATTTTATTGACAAAAAAAACGACGTGTGTATACTTCTATTGTAGAATAAAAAATACAGTAAGGAATTTTGTCATGACCTGCGCCCCAGAAAAATTGACTTTGAAAGTAAAATCGGACCATACCGCCGTTATTTCCTCTCAAAAAGAAGATGTTGCCGAAATCAATTTAAATGATTCGATTTGGCTGCCTGTTTCCAAAGACGCCAAAACAGACGATCGATTTATGCGTTCTATTCAGTTGTCGGGTGAAACGCAAAAAATTTCAAACATAGGGGCGATGTATGTCAAAGACGGTGACGGTATGCAAATTCGTCCTTACTTTTTGAAAAGGGAAACAAAAAACGGCGATAAGATTTCTTATCGGTTTTCCGACACCGACTCCGTTCTTTTGGAAAAAGTGCGGGAAAACAAAGATAAAATCATTGAATATCGTTATTGGACTTATGACACGATGGGGTTTGAATCCACAGATTACCTTGGATATGACGTTACGGATAAAAAAACGGGCGTAACGGTTCGATATAACGCTTTAGGAGAAATCATTCAGGGACAACAGGAAAAAGAAAAAAAAGAAAAAGAAACGAAAATCGCCTCTTTTTGGTCGTTTCTCAACAAAAAACAACAAAGATAACTTTTTTGCTGATTCTTTTTTGCGCGGGATATTTGAAAAGAATATTTTCAAAGGATATTTTTTAGATCCTTTATCAAATAAAAAGAAACGTTTTTTCTTTTTGTTTTTATTTTTTCTTGTATTTTTCTTAAAAAAAAGCTATTTTTACCTTTGTTTTTTAACTTTAACCAAACCAAAAATCTAAGGATACCGAAAAATGGTCAAACTTTATAACACGCGGACGCGCCGAATTGATGAATTCCAACCTATCAACGGGAATCATATCGGAATGTATTGTTGCGGACCGACGGTGTATAAT
>CAVDQP010000068.1:4730-6512 GCA_963611245.1 Holdemanella biformis | reverse complement strand
AAAAAAGCCCGAGAAAAAAATAAAAAACCGCTTTAATCGCGGCTTTTTTAAGATTGGTGCGCCTGGCGAGATTCGAACTCACGACCTTTGCCTTCGGAGGGCAACGCTCTATCCAGCTGAGCTACAGGCGCCTGCTTTTTCACTTTTTATACCAAACAAAAAAAGATTTCAAGCAGTTTTTTATTTCTCTTCGTTCTATTTTTAACGACCGTTTTGGGAAGCCTGAAGAGCGGGATTTCTTTCCAAACGCATTTTTTTCGCGATTTCGGAATCGCCTTGCCAAGCGTTTTGGTCATTTAAAATGGACGGGACGCCTTTGAACGCTTCATACACATAGCTATGATGCATATTTGTGCAAGAAACGCTTTTGAAAAAAGGAACATATCCGAATCTTATATAACACAACGCTTTTCTCATCAGTTGTCCGGAAGAACACGCCGAATACAAATATTGGAAATTTCCGTCTTCAAAAATTTTTCCGGCGACAAAGCATTCGTCGGCGGAATTGTAGCAACCTTCTTTTCCTTTATATTTGAAATTCATATCTTCGCCGTAAATATCCTCTTTTGAAACGCCGTGTTCCGCCAAATACAATCCGCCCGCCTCGGAAAGAGAGCGCTTATCCGCCACACCGTCTGCCATATGCAAGCTTCCCGGCACATAAATTTTAGTTAAAATTCCTTTGGCTTTATTTTGCTGGTAAAGCTCAATAGCCGCTTGAAGACGTTTTTCAAACTCTTCGTTCGGGAAAAGCCCGTCAATCAGAGGGTGCTGGGCGGCGACTTCTATCAAAACGCCATGTCCTGTTTTTTCGTGCCGAACCATATTTTCTTTGGCTTTTATTTGCAGATTATTCCAAAATTCGAATTTTTCATCTAATTCGCTCATATTTGCTCCTTAATTTTATGTGTGGCGGAAGTTGTATTCGTAAAAATCAGAAGGCTGTTTTACAAAAGCTTCCTTGAGTTTAAATTGACGGCGTTTATTTTAGTTGATGACCCTATGAAATGCAACGGATTTTTTCTTTTTTCAGAATAAAAAATGCTTGACTTTTACATAAAAAGTCTTTATTTACCTAGGCATCAAATTTATTTTTACGAGTACCCATACGCTGCCGTTAAGCGGCGAGGGGGACTTTGACAATTTGTTCATAAAAAAGGCAATAAAATGACAATGATGCAGACATTGAAACGCAGTATTCGCGAATATAAAAAAGATTCGATTTTAACGCCTTTGTTTGTCGGGTGTGAAGTGGTGATGGAATGCTTGATTCCGTTTTTGACCGCGTCTTTGGTGAATCGAATTAAGGCGGGAGAGGATTTAAAAACTTTGCTGGGATTCGGCATTATCCTTGTTGTGATGGCCGCGGTGTCTTTGTTGTTCGGTTTTTGGGCGAGCATTACGTCTGCGAATGCGTCGTGCGGATTGGCAAAAAATTTGCGACAGGATATGTTTGCCGCCATTCAAAAGTATTCTTTTGAAAATATTGATAAATTTTCCACTTCGTCTTTGGTGACGCGGTTGACAACAGATGTGTCTTTTGTGCAAGAAGCGTATATGATGTTGATTCGCATCGCCGTTCGAGCGCCGTTGATGTTTGTATTTGCTTTTGTGATGTCCGTAATTATGGGCGGCAAAATGGCGTTGGTGTTTGTTTTGGTTATCCCGATTTTAGGGGGAGGTTTGATTTTAATCGGCAAAAGCGCTGTCCCTTTATTTCAAAAAGTTTTTAAAAAATACGACGCTTTAAATGATTCCATTCAAGAAAATATTAAAGCGATA
>CAVDQP010000068.1:699-4720 GCA_963611245.1 Holdemanella biformis | reverse complement strand
GGCTGAAGGTGTTTGCGCCGATTTTACCAAAGCGGAAAGGATTTTGGCGTTTAATATGCCTTTAATGCAATTTTGTTTGCATGCCGTGATGGTGTTTGTTTTGTCTTTCGGTTCTTATGTGATTATTTCTTCAAAAGGATTGGCGCTGAATGTCGGACAATTTTCCTCTATGTTGGTTTACAGTTTTATGATTCTCAGCAGCCTGATGATGTTTTCCATGGTGTTTGTGATGATTACTCTGGCGGGGGAATCCGGTCATCGTATCGCCGAAGTTTTGAATGAAAAAAGTTCTTTGACGAATCCGCCACACCCCGTTTATGAGGTAAAGGACGGGGCCGTTGAATTTGACAAGGTCAGCTTTAAATATTCCGAAACGGCAAGAAGAATGGCTTTGTCTAACATCAACTTGAAAATCGCTTCCGGAGAGACGATCGGGATTATCGGCGGAACGGGGTCGTCCAAATCTTCTTTGGTGCAGCTTATTTGCCGATTGTATGACACGACGGAAGGGGTTGTGAAAGTGGGCGGTATTGATGTGCGCGCGTATGATTTGGACTCTTTGCGCAATCAAGTAGCGGTCGTTTTGCAAAAAAATGTTTTGTTTTCCGGCACGATAAAGCAAAATTTGCGGTGGGGAAATCCGCAGGCGACGGACGAAGAGTTGGTGGAGGCTTGCCGTTTGGCGCAGGCGGACGAATTTATCCGTTCTTTTCCTGATGGATATGATACTTACATTGAACAAGGCGGAACGAATGTGTCCGGCGGTCAAAAACAACGCTTGTGCATTGCCAGAGCTTTGTTGAAAAAGCCGAAGATACTTATCTTGGACGATTCCACCAGCGCGGTGGACACTCGGACAGACGCTCTTTTAAGAAAAGCCATGCGGGAATATATCCCCGACACGACCAAAATTATTATTGCGCAACGTACTGCTTCCGTTCAGGACGCCGACCGAATTATCGTGATGGAGGGCGGTTCCGTTAACGCTATCGGCACGCATGAAGAACTTTTGACGGATAATTACATCTATCGGGAAATTTACACGTCGCAAAACAAAGCGAATACCGAAGGCGGGGAGGGGGAAGAAAATGTCTTTTAACAGGGAAAATATGTTGAATACAGAAGAAAAATCCAAAAAAATCAGTTGGGCGACGTTAAGTCGAGTGATTAAAATGATGTTTTCTTTTTACCCGATTATGATGCCTATCGTTATCTTTTATATTTTATTAAATGCCGTTATTAACTCTATCCCGTCTGTTTTTATGCAGAAAGCAATTGCTTTGGTGGAAAAAAGCTGGCAAGCAGGAGATTGGACGGCTGTTAGCGCTTCAGTTTTCTCTCTTGTGGGGATTTTGGCATCTTTTTATGGACTGTCTTTGTTGACAAGCATCAGCTACACGCAAATGATGGCTGTAATTACGCAAGGAACTTTGAAAAAGTTGCGCGAAAAAATGTTTGATAGAATGCAAAATCTGCCTATTCGATATTTTGACACGCATCATCACGGGGATATCATGAGCCATTACACTAATGATATAGACGCGTTGCGACAAATGATTTCCGAAAGCTTTCCTCATTTATTGTTTTCTTCGCTGGCTGTCAGTATTATTTTCGTGATTATGCTGTATTTTTGTTTATGGCTGACGTTGCTTGTTTTAGCAGGAACGATATTGATGCTGATTTTGACGAAAAAAATCGGCAGCGGATCCGCGCGTTACTTTTTCCGTCAGCAGTCGGCTTTAGGCAAGGTGGAAGGTTTCGCCGAAGAAATGTTGCACGGTCAGAAAGTCATCAAGGTGTTCTGTCATGAACAAGAGGCGCAGCAAGGTTTTGATGCTTTGAATGAAGCTTTGTTTCAACAATCTCAAGCGGCGAATAAATACGCCAATATGTTGGGGCCGTTATTGAACAACATCGGGAATATTTTGTATGTGTTCGTGGCGTTGGTCGGCGGCGTTCTTTTAAGTTTAAAAGTGCCGAATGTCAGCTTATCCGGCATGGCGTTATCAATCAGTATGGTTGTGCCTTTTTTAAATATGGCAAAACAGTTTACCGGCAATATCAATCAGGTGTCGCATCAAGTCAACGCGATTGTTTTGGGGTTGGCCGGTTCGGCTCGTCTGTTCCAGTTGATGGACGAAGAGCCGGAAACGGACGCAGGATACGTGACGTTGGTGAATGTCAAAGACGAAAACGGCGTTTTGACGGAATGTTCGGACGAAACGGGGTTATGGGCGTGGAAACATCCGCATCAATCCGACGGCACCGTGACTTACACGCGTTTAGAAGGAGACGTTCGCTTGCAAAATGTTGATTTTGCCTATCAAAAAGGAAAAACCGTTTTGCATGAGGTGTCTTTATATGCCAAACCCGGGCAAAAGGTGGCTTTCGTTGGAGCGACCGGCGCCGGCAAAACAACAATAACCAATCTTTTAAATCGTTTTTACGATATTGAAGACGGTAAAATTCGTTATGACGGCATCAATATCAACAAGATTAAAAAAGCGGATTTGCGTCGTTCTTTGGGTATGATTTTACAAGACACCAACCTTTTTTCCGGCACGGTAATGGAAAATATCCGTTATGGCAAGTTGACGGCGTCCGATGAAGAATGCATCGCGGCGGCCAGATTGTCGGGCGCGGACGATTTT
Organism: Holdemanella biformis; assembly: GCA_963611245.1. GTDB lineage: Bacteria > Pseudomonadota > Alphaproteobacteria > CASFRQ01 > SAAU01 > CASFRQ01. Next base: position 2,069 of record CAVDQP010000068.1, on the reverse strand, counting down.
ATTTCCCGTTTGCCGAAAGGATATGAAACATTGATTTCCGGTAACGGCGCGAATTTGTCTCAAGGTCAAAGACAACTTTTGTCGATTGCGCGGGCGGCGGTTGCTAATCCGCCGGTGATGATTATGGACGAGGCGACTTCTTCCATAGATACGCGGACGGAAGCAATTGTTCAACACGGAATGGACGCTTTAATGCGGGGCAGAACGGTGTTTGTGATTGCGCACAGGTTGTCAACCGTGAAAAATTCTTCCGTCATTATGGTGTTGGACCACGGGCGAATTATTGAACGCGGGACGCATCAAGAGCTTCTTGCCGCCAAAGGACAGTATTATCAACTGTATACCGGCGCTTTTGAACTGGAATAGAACAGAACAGGCCTGTATCGGCGTAAAAAGGCTTTTGGAAAATTAAAGCGGGCGGAACAAAAAATCCGCCACGGTTATTCCGGGTAAAATTTTTCTTTTCGGGGTGTTTTAACATTTAAATCCTTGATAGATTTGATAATTTTCTAATCCTAAAAATTTTCCTTCTATGAATAAATCGCCGGTTTCAGGAGAAACGGAAATAGTCGATTGATAAATAATTCCCAATTTTTGAGTATATTTGTATAACAAGATATTTTGTTTTTGAAAGCCCGTTATATGTTCTTGATACAAAGGGTGTTCTTACCGCAAAATTTCAAAATGAAAATCCGGCTTTGTAAGTAACTGTTTTATAAAAAAATCATAAAAAAAGGCACTGTTATATAAAAAATTCATCTTTACAAGCCTTTGACAAAATCAATGGCGTGTTTCATGCAAACGTCGTGATTGTGATGCAGATGTTCGCCCCAACGACCGACGCCGAACAAGTGTTTCGGTTTGAAAAAGTCCAAAATTTCTTTTATCGCCTGTGTGCGGCCGATTAACGGCAAAGGATAGGCGGCGGGTGTGGTGTAGTTGAACAAATTGCGTCCTTTGAACGTCAGATTGTCCGCATCGAAACGGTCGGCGTTGGTTTCCGTGAAAGTGCCGTAGTTTTTGCTGTCCTTGGCAAAATTCGAAATGAAAAATTCGCGGTGATGCTGTTCTTTCATATCCGGGATATAGCGCCAATGATACGGCGTCGGATTTTCGTCCGTTTCAAACAAAGAAATTACCAGTTTGTTGTGTTTAATCTTGGTCATTTGCTCTTTGATTTCGGCGGGTTTGTCCATCGCTTCGAACAAATCGTGCCAAGGAATGGTGGTAATGACGTTCTTGGCGGCAAATTCGTCATTGATTGTCCAAAGCCGTTCGTTTTCGTTGTAACGGACTTTGGAAACCGGCGTGTTAAAACGGATAAATTTGTTAATATCGGCGGCGATGGCTTCGATAACGCGCCCGTATCC
>CAVDQP010000068.1:0-689 GCA_963611245.1 Holdemanella biformis | reverse complement strand
GGATAATAAGGGCGAATATGCGCGGGGTATTTTTCGACGTCCTGCGTGCGTTCCAAAGAATCGCGCAGGATTTCCTCAACCTCGATTCTGGGAATTTTGTGCAACCAGTCAACGTCCATTTCATCGGACGGAACGCCCCAAACTTTGTTGTTGTAAGGAATCAGGTATTCGTCGCAAATTTTGTCGCCCAGTTTCCAACGTATCCATTCTTCATAGTTTTTCGGTTCGGGTTTGCCCAACGCTTCGCCGTTGCGAATGACCGAAATCAGATAAGCGATTTGCTTTTCAACGGGCAGTTGCCAAAGGTTGGCTTCCAACGGGTAATCGATATCCTGTCCGTTCAATCGAATTTTGGAAATGCGTGGATTGATTTGATACATTTTTTCGCGCGGAAAGGCGGAAAAAACAAAGTCTTCCACTTCGGGATATTTGGTTTGAAAAAAATGCCCGCCGATGTCGCAAGCATGGCCTTCGACGTAAAACGTGCGGCACAATCCGCCCGCTTCGCTTTCGGATTCCAAACCTAAAATATTGTTGAACCCTTTTTCGCGCAGTTTTTTCAACAGCGTCAATCCGGTAATTCCCGCGCCCAAAACAATGTAATCGTAAATCATTGTATTTCTTTTCCCATCTTTTTTAAGTAGAGCTGAACTGTTTTTGAAATATTATAATTTTCAATATATTTTGAA
>CAVDQP010000067.1:0-6774 GCA_963611245.1 Holdemanella biformis | reverse complement strand
GTGTCACGGCGTCGTTCGCAATGTTGGGGGATATTACTTTGGCGGAGCCGAAAGCGATTATCGGTTTTGCGGGCGCCAGAGTGATACAGCAAACAATTCGTGAAAAACTGCCCGATGATTTCCAAACGTCAGAATATTTATATAAACACGGTATGATTGATATGATTGTGGAAAGGACACAAATTTATCCGACTTTAAAGAAAATCCTGTCCCTTTTACGTATGCCGAAAATCCAGCCTTAAAAAAGGAGACATAAATGTCCGTAGATGTCAGTTTTGTATTAACCGTTTATAATAAAGAAAAAGTCCTTCCTTTTGTCATTCAGGCGTTGCATAACCAACAAGGTTTGGGGGAGGTGGAATATATTTTTGTGGACGATCATTCCACGGACGGTTCCATTGAAGCTATCAAGGAAACAACCGCTCGGTTGGGTATGAAAAATGTCAAAGTGGCTTTGCATAATCAGCGCAAAGGCCCCAGTGTTCGGATAAATCAGGGGATTGAACTGGCTCAAGGAAATTTTATCTTTTTAATGGACGGCGATGATATTCTGGCTTTGAACGTTGTCAGCGAAATGAAACAATTGATGGAGGAAACTTCCGCTGATTGTGCTAAAGGGAAGTTTTTAAACGCCGGATTAACGCCGCCGGATTTGATGAATAAGGCGATTTCTTCTCCCGCCAAATATTTTTTAAGCGATAATCCGCTCGGAACGGTTTTAAGAAGTCGTTTGTTGAATAACTTGGGTGTGTTGGTTCGGCGCGATATTTTTGAAAAAATTCAAGGCGCTGATGAAAGTGTCTTCAGACATGATGTCTCTTTGATGTTGAAAATCGCGGCTCATTCAAAATATATGGTGGTGTTGAAAGAAACGTGCGTGTATGTTCCTTTTGTGGAAGGCGGGTATAAGTTAAGCCGAGATTATCAACAGTTTTTATACGATTCTTTTTTCGCCAGATATAATTTTTTGCAATCCTATCCTTTAAATCCCGACGAAGAAAAGTTACTGTCTCGTTTGAGCATTAAAGAAGGTTGGAAATATATTTTGAACGCGGGATTCCGTGAACCGAAACCTTTGCCGTCCAAATCAACGTTGCGTTGGTTAAAGGTGCGGCGGTTTTTTTCTTGGCCGAAAATAGACAAATACTTGGGATTGTATGTTCTGTCTTCAAAATTGCATTTGAAAACAGATGCTGCTTTAAAGGATTTTTCGGATTTCTTAAAGCGGGATATGCGCTTGTTAAAGGGAAAGCTTCGCGATGAAGATGTTCAAATCTCCCCTGTGGAGGCAAAAGACGCGCAAGAAGTTAAACTTTATTTGCAACAAATTGTGAATGAAACGCGATTTGTGATGTCAACGGCTTCTGATTGGCGGATAGATACGCGTTCTTTGGTGGAAGAATATGAAAAACTTTCCGATAAAGACGGCGTCTATTTAAAAGCGGTGGTCGAAGGGAAAATTGTCGGCATCTGTTCTTTGAAGTGCCCGAAACAAACTCGAATCAGACAAAACGCCATGTTGGGACTTTCCGTGATGAAATCTTATTGGGGCAGGGGAATTGCAACCCGATTGATTCAATCGGCCGTCAAATGGGCGAAAAAACAAGATTTGACAAGGATTGAAATTGTTGTCAATATTCATAATAAACGGGCAATTTCTCTTTTAAGACGTTGCGATTTCGTGTATGAAGGCCTGTTGAAAAAGACAATAAAGATCGGGGATAAATACTTTGACGCTTATTTAATGACGTATTATCTTTTTAAATTATAAAAAACAGACTTGACGTTTTGTGAAAAATCTTATAAAAGAAAAAAGATTGAAAAAACGGGACGTTGTTCGCGATAGCTTAAAGATTGCACAAGACAGAAAGGTGAGTGGCTTCAGTGGTTGAATGCGGCGGTCTTGGAATCGAAGGCAAAGCCGAAGATGAACGGAGCAAAGCGACGGACAAAACCGTTGAAAGGGTGTCAGCCCTGAAGTGAAAAAGGTCTGAAAAGACAGAAAGGTGAGTGGCTTCAGTGGTTGAATGCGGCGGTCTTGGAATCGAAGGCAAAGCCGAAGATGAACGGAGCAAAGCGACGGACAAAATCGTTGAAAGGGCGTCAGCCCTGAAGTGAAAAAGGTCTGGAAAGACAAAAAGGATGAGTGGCAGAGTGGTTGAATGCGGCGGTCTTGAAAACCGTTGAAGGTTTGCGCCTTCCGGGGGTTCGAATCCCTCCTCATCCGCCAGTTTTAGGCAATTTAAGTTTCTTTTTATCCCAACTTTTTTGAAAAGAAAAAATACCGCTACGGGTAATATCTCCACGGATAAATCCGTGGCCAGCCTTAGCGGTACTGATATTACGGTAGACGATTTAATTGATTTTGTCAATACCTATTCTGTGGAAACCATCCAAATAAACGGAAAAGAGCGTTGGAGGCAACGGACGAGGATACGGAGACGTCTTTAAGAGTGGCGGAAGAATGGGCGTTATCCGAAACGGATATCCGAGCAAAAGCCAAAGAGGATTTTATTCAAGCCGGAGTTTCGGAAGAAAACGCGTCCGTGGCGGCAGAGCTGATTCAGGCGGGAATGGAGGGTATGGCCGACATATCCGGCACAACGCCGTTACAGGAATATGAGGATTTTAATCTGGCGGTTTACAACGACAGCGAAGCGTTAAAGTCCGACGCGGAAGAAAAAAAAGTGCCGATGAGTCCGGAACAGGTTGAAAATTTGGAGCCGTTGAGCGAAGAAGAAGAAAGGTATGTCCGCTCTTTAATAAAGCAACAGGAACAGGAAAAACAGGCGCAGCAAAAAAAACGGTCTTTTGAGAGGCAGGAAGATGTTTTTTCCTTAAACCCGATAGAGGGGGACACGTATTTACAGGTGATAAAAAACATCCATAAGCTGGACAAGGAAAGGTTGGCTTTTGAACGAAAAGACATTCATCAGGATATTTTAGCCAGAGGGAAAGAAAAAGTAAAAGCGGTTCAAATCAACCGCTTTTTTGCTGATAAAAAGACAGGTAAAGAAATAACGGATAAGGAAGTTATTAAAGCTTTGGATAAGTCTGTTAAAACAAATAAAAACGGCGTTCGGGTTTTAGAAAATGACAATGGAGAAACCGTTACTTTATCCAATAAATCTCTTGGTGAAATGTTGGCTGTTTGGGGCAGTTCGGACAATATAGGAGGTATTGTAAATAAAGAGGCTATAGCTAATTTACCGGTTTTATTTAAGAGTGCCGTTAAAATAAAAGAAACACCTGATGAGCGCCATCATACAGATAATAAGATAATTCGATATGCCAATGTTTTTGAAAGCAATGGCGAACAAGTTATGGTCAAGATTACAGTCAAGCAGTTTAAAGAAAATCGTAGACAATTAACAGATATAGAATTTGAAAATAATGGCAAACGGGATTTATCTGCTTATAGCTTGAAAACTGCAAAGAAAAATACCGTTGCAGACGCCCTGAAGGAATCTCCCGAGGGCAAGACAGAAATCAGACCACTCGGTAACAACAACGGTACTGATATTATAATAGACGACTTAATAGATTATGTCAACAGTTATTCGGCGGAAACCATCAAAATAAACGGGAAAGAGCGTTCGGCAAGGAACTCTCAAGGGGAGCGCATTGCCAAAACCGAAGAGGGATTGCGCGCCTTTTACGAATGGTTTGGTAACAGCAAGGTGGTCGATGAAAACGGTCGCCCGCTGGTGGTGTATCATAGAACTGATGCTGATTTTGATACTTTTGATAAATCAAAACAAAAAAGAGGGTTTTATGGGCAAGGTTTTTATTTTTCTAACGATGACGAATTTACACGACATTATGGAAAAAATACAATGCCTGTATATTTATCAATAAAAAAGCCTATTGAGGGTGTATCTTCTACTGAATTAAGAAATAATTTAGAGAGATACAAACAGCAAGGATATGATGGAACTATCCATAGGTATGATGACGGAACAATAACATATTCAGTTTTTGAACCCAACCAGATAAAATCCGTTTATAACCGGGGAAGCTTTGATAACAACAATCCGAATATTTATTATCAGCGTGGACGGGGATATATCGGGTATTCCATGTCGGTGAATATGGCGGATGCGCAGGCGAACAACGAACTGCCGGCAAGTAAGGCGGCAAAGGCGTTGGGTGTTTCGGTACAGGCCGTTCGGGAAGTGCTTTCCCCGAGCGCGTGGCATCACGCCAGTTCTTATTATAACAAAGTGAATGTATATGACATCAATCCATATTTGGAATTAAAAGCGGGGAAAGAATTAAGCGAATATAAATACACGAAAGAAGAAATCCAAGAATACAAAGAAAACTGGGAAGAGATGAAATCTTTTCCGAAGCCGGAAAAGAATGTGAAAGAGTATTACGGCGATGCAAAGTGGATAGAATGGGAAGGAACACGGGCGCATCCGAAAGCGATAGAACACGAAGAAACGGGAATTTTGATTCGGGAGAAGGGGTCGTTTTACACCTTTCATTTAAAGAACGGGGAAGAAATACGGAAAAAGATAGGGTCAAACGGGACCGAGGTAGTATCCGAAGAGGAAAAAGCGAAACGGGAAAGGTTGTCGGAATTAAGGAAGCTCAAAGAACAGAAGCTGAGCGAGATACGCAAGACATACCGGGAAGAGTTTGAGAAATATCGGAAAGAGAACAAACTGGACAAGCCGGATATAGAAACTTTTGAGAAGGTGAACACGGAAAGAAACGCCTCAGGGGAGAATATTTATATTAGTGGGCAGAAGCCGACAAGCGAGTATAAAGAGGTCGGATTGAGGAGGATACATTCAGAGCCGTTGGGAAAAACCTATCAATTAGAGGAGTGGGACGGGGAAAAGTGGAAAGTTTTAGAGAAAAGGGAAGGAGAACTTAAAAGAAATTGGACGTCAGAGATAAGCGATAACTTTGATTTATATGTTTCAAGAAAAGACGCTTTGTATAGAAAGTTAGATGCCGCGTGGGATATAGAAGAGCTGGAGCAGGTGCTGAGAGAGGCGGACAGATATATAAGCGGTGAGGAACTTGGCGAATATAAAGACGCAAACGATTTAAGGAAAAAGGCGTATAAATATTTTAAAGATAATTTGCAAGGGAAATACGCGGAACATCCTGTTTTAGGTAAAATAAAATTTATTCGCAAAGGGATTGATAAAGTAAAATCAACAAGTGCGGATATAGACAAACTGAAGCTTTTACCAAAGATTAAGGAAATTATAGAAACAGCCGAACTTATCAGGTCTCAGGAGAATGAAAAGCCGGAAAAGTCAGATATTATAAGATTCCATTATCTTGCAAACAATGTTATCTTAAGCGGAAAGCCGATAGATGTTTTTGTAACTGTAGCAGAAGACAGAGACGGAAATTTCTTTTACAATATCAATAAAGATAATAAAACCCCCTCAAGGGTTGGCGCCAAACAAAGGCGGACCGATGAGGGGAAAGCTGATAATTCAGCTCTTAATTTAACCATAACACCGGTTGAAGAAAATGTCAAGAGGGGGGAGGGCAGTTTTTACAGGCAAGAGGAAAAGGAAGTTTTATCGGCGCAAAATCAGGTGCGCGGGTATTTTGAAATGGGGAACAAATCCGGTCAGATTATTCACATTTTGAAACACGGCGATGTGGACACGATGGTGCATGAGTTGATGCATTTTTTCACGTTGAACCGGATTGAGCGGGCGCAAAAAGCCGGCAAGGAAAATTTATTACAAGGGATTATGAGATATTACCATGTCACCAATTCCGAAGAGTTAATGCGGCAAGACATCGCGGAGGATTTGGCGGACAAAGCGATGGTATATTTAACAAAAGAGGAAGCGCCGACAAGTTATATGCGCCGTTTTTTTGAAACGTTCAAAAGGTGGTTGGAAAGATTCAAAGCGGCGTTGGTCAAAAACGGAGTGATAGCGCAAGAAGAGTTATCCCCCGAAATCAAAGAGTTTTTTGACAAGATGTTTTCCGTAGAAGCCAAGAGGATTTCTTTGGAACAAATAAAGGGGCAGGAGCAACAAATCCGAGACACGTTAAAAAAGGCGTTAAAAGGGGAGGCGGTGTCGTTTGAAACGCGAGAGGGCGAACAGATTGACATTCGCAAGGTGCGGGAGCTGTTGTCCGTGCAAAATAAACGATTGCCGAAAAAACCGCAAACTTTGGCGCAAAAAATAAGAAAAAAAGGCGGTATCAATAAAAAATTGGCGGCAAAGTTCGATTGGCTTATCTCTTCGGGCGCAAAAGACACCGTCGGGAACAATAGCCTTCTTATAAAAAAACGGGAGAAAAACTCCCGTTCTTTTTATGTTATTAAAAAACGATTTAATAACGATCTCTGGATTTTCCAAAAACAAGATCGTCCAAAGAAATACCTCTGTTCGGCTCTTTATATTGAGAGGCCGCTTTTTCTTGTTTAAACTTTTTAATATTTTTAATGATTTTTAGGATTTTTTCAAATTTTTTTGTTTTTTCTGCCATTTTTTCACCTTTTATCTGTGAATTTTTAATTGTGTGTGTATTTTAATAAATCCCTTGTTTTTTGTCAATAGATTTTTTAACTTTTCAAAAGACCTGCAATTCCGGTAATCTGAAAACAATATAAGCTCTTTGCTATGTTGTTTATCATAAGAATTTTCGTATAATCACAAACGGGAAGTCAAAAAAGGAGAAAAAAATGTTTGCTTGGGGAATTTTGTTTTTAATTATTGCGATTGCGGCGGCTTTTTTGGGCTTTGGCGGTTTGGCCGGCACGGCGGCGCAAGCGGCGCAAAT
>CAVDQP010000066.1:0-6862 GCA_963611245.1 Holdemanella biformis | reverse complement strand
CACGCCTATCACCCCCGCGATTAAAAGAAATAAAAGGAAAAATCCTTTTCCCGTTTTTTTCTTTAAAGAATCTTGCGTAAAATTTTTCTTTTCCGCCAAAGTGGAAACAACCGCCTCTTTATTTGTTTTTTGTTCCGTTTTTTCCATAAAACACCTTCACCATTCCTATACTTTAAGTTATTATATGCTTATATAATAAGTATCTTATTTTCCAAAAGCAAGAGAAAAAAAATATTTCTTGTTATTCAAACGCATTTAAGCTACTTTTATACCGATTTTGAATCGCATCGGGACATAAAAAGATGAACACAAACATAGAAGAAACTTTAAAAATAATGCTAAAAGGCGCAGCCTCCTTCACGGATAAAGAGGAAATCAGGGAAAAGCTGAAAAAAGCATTTGCCGAAAATCGGCCGTTGAATGTCAAATTGGGATTGGACCCGTCCGCGCCGGATATTCATTTGGGACACGCCGTTGTATTGCGCAAAATGCGTCAGTTGCAGGATTTAGGGCACCAGATTATCATCATTATCGGTGATTTCACGGGTATGATAGGCGACCCGACCGGCAAATCCAAAACACGCAAGGCTTTGACAAAAGAACAAGTGGAAGAAAACGCCAAAACTTACGAAAAGCAGATTTTCCGAATCCTTGACCCTGAAAAAACCATTGTTCGGTTTAACAGCGAATGGTTGGGCGCCATGAATTTCCGAGATGTTATTTCTTTGAGTTCCAAATGCACGGTCGCCAGAATTTTGGAAAGAGACGATTTTCAAAACCGGTATCAAAAAAAGCAACCGATTGCCGTGCATGAATTTTTCTATCCGTTAATGCAGGCTTACGACTCCGTCGCCGTCAAAGCCGACATTGAACTGGGCGGCACCGACCAAACTTTCAATATTTTAATGGGACGCAATATTCAAAAAGATTATGGCTTGGATCCGCAACTGACGTTGTTTATGCCTTTGTTAGAAGGGATTGACGGCGTGGAAAAGATGAGCAAAAGCCTTGGCAACTATATCGGCGTCGATGAAGAACCAGCCGTTATGTATGAAAAAGTGATGAAAATCCCTGATGAAATGATTATCAAATACTATAATCTGTGCACGGACATTCACCCTGATGAAGTGGCCAAAATCAGCGCTCGTTTGGCCAAAGGCGAAAATCCCAGAGACATCAAAATGGAACTGGCTTTTGAAATCACGCGCCTTTACCACGGGCAAGAGGCTGCCTTCATGGCGCAGGAACATTTCAAAACCGCCTTTCAAAAAGGACAAGCGCCGGAAGGAACACCGGAGTTGTCTTTGACGCGGCAACAAGGATTGGACGACGGATTTTTGCTTTTAGATGTTTTAATGACAACGGGAAAGTTTAAGTCTAAATCCGAATTAAGAAGGCTTTTTGCGCAAGGAGCCGTCAAAATCAATGAAGAAAAAATCACCGACGCTTTATCTTTAAAAACCTTGCCGGAAGAATCGTTGGTTCAAATCGGCAAAGGCGCTTTTTACAAAATTAAAGTGCACGATTGATTGTGTTTTTTTGAAAAAAGTCCCTAAAAAACAAAAAATCGGTCTTTCGGGCCGATTTTTTTTGGGGTGTTTTTTAAAAACTGACCTCTTGTTTTTTTAATTTATTGGCGCAAATTTTTTGAAACAGTGTCCAAAAAAGAATGTATGGCAATCGGTTTGGCAATATAATCATCGCTGCCGTTTTCCAGCATTTTTTCTTCATCACCTTTCATGGCAAAAGCCGTCACGGCAATGATTTTCACTTTGGAAAAACGAGGATCCTTTTCTTGTCTTATCTGGCGAATCAGTTCCAGTCCGGAAATTTCCGGCATTTGAATATCCATTAAAACCAAATCCGGACAAAAAGAATGAAGCAAAGGCATCGCTTGTTTTGCCTGAAGACATTCGCACACCTCGTATTGTCTGCTTTTCAACAAATCAGAAAACAAGCGCATATTCAGTTCATTATCTTCCACAATTAAAATTTTAGCAGTCATAAAAAATCCCTCTCTTTTTTTATAAAGATGAACTTTTTTCTTTTAAAAATCAATTGTTCTGTTTAAAAAAAAATGTAAAAGTAGAGTCAAACAGAAAGGAGAAAAAATGTTTTGCACAAAATGCGAACGGCTTTGCCGCTTTATTGAAGAAAATAAAAAAAAGTATCCGTCTTTTTTTAACGCCCCCGTCCCTGCTTTCGGAGATGACGACCCTGTTTTGATGATTATAGGCCTTGCCCCCGGATTAAAAGGCGCGAATCAAACGGGACGACCGTTTACCAAAGATTACGCCGGACATCTTTTATACGACACTTTGTTGCGTTACGGGTGGGCGACCGGTCTTTATGAAGAATCCGTTAACGACAGTCTGTGCCTTGTCAAAAGCCGCATTACAAACGCCGTCAAATGCGTGCCGCCGGAAAATAAAGTGACGACTCGGGAAATCATCAACTGCAACGAATACTTGAAAAAAGAATTAAACGCTTGTCCGCATTTAAAAGTCGTTTTATCATTGGGAACCGTTTCTCATGACGCCGTACTCAAAGCTTTCGGATTGAAAAAATCCGCCTATCCTTTTCGGCACAACGGTTTTCACAGATTGCCGAACGGCGTTTTTTTGTTGGACAGTTATCATTGTTCCAAATATAACACCAGCACCAAAAAATTAACGCCGGAAATGTTCCGTCAAGTCTTTGACACGATTAAAACTTTGACGAACGATGAAGAAAGACGGCAATAAAACACTTTCTTTTTGTTTATTTTTTTGTTAAAATGCTTTTAAAGTTCTAACGAGAAAGAAAAAAGGAAAAACAGGGGAAAAGATGAAACAAGCGCGCAATATTTCTTGGACCGATGTTTTAGACGATGTTTTCACCGTCAATGAAGGAACGGAAAATCAGCAAACCTTTGCTATGGGCAAAAATCAAAAAGCAGAAAGCTTTATTTATCGGCTGGCACATTTTGAAAAAGACGGTTTTCCCGTTTTTCTTATCAACGAATATGGGCAAAACATTAAAACAACGACCTATCTTTCCGACGAAATTCGGCGCGATTCGTCCTTTCAATGGGCGAAAGAAGAAGCCGACATTCTGCACGAATCCTTGATGCAAATCAGTTTGGATTTCGGCGGCAAAAGAATGCTCGACCTGTTTCAAAGGCAAGGCGGCTTGTTGTGTTTGTTTGAAAATGAAGCCAATGAGAAGCTTTTACACCATTCGTTCAAAAAAGATGCCCCTCGCAATGAACCCGTCACGGTCACAAAAGGCGACTCCTCTTTTGTTTTAGGCACCGCCTTGCCGGATATGCCGGTCATTTTGATTTCTTCTCAAAAGGGGAAAGATTTTTCCACCACTTCTGTTTTGTTGCATGAGCTGACGCATCAAGCCGAAAGCGTTTCTTTCTTTTCCGGCTCACCGCTTTTTAACGAAATTTTACAACTGGAAGCAGCACGTCACCCTCCTGTATTGCAAAATATTTTTCATACTTTAAATAAATTTATCGAAAAAGACCTTTATGAAACGGGACAGTTAAACGAAGAATTGTTCGCCCGTCTGCATGAAGAAAAATTCAAAGATCCGGAAGAATTTGAAAAGCAAGTGCCTCTTTTGAATATTTTTTACAATCAAATCGTGTATCCTGCTTTGGACGCTTATTTGCTCGATTACAAAAAGACAAAGACCTTTTTAGACTCTTTTATGAAAAAAGACCTGATGAGCAAGACGGAAAAAGAATCGTTTGAAAAGAACCAAACAAAAATCAAAGACGCCGAAAAAAATCTGAAAAACGCCGCTGAAAAAGAAAAATCAACCGGCAAAGAAAGTCAGATTTTAAAGAAACATCAGGCGGATCAAACCTTTTTGGTTCAAAAAATGTTGCCGGCATTGACTTTTCGTCTCAAAGCGCAGCTCGAAAGTTATTCGGAATTTTACAGGAAAAAGGACAAAGAATATCTGGCGCAAAACCCCACCAACAACCATTTTATGGAGTATGTCAAAAAAGCCGCGTGGAGCAACAGTTCGGAATATCGCCAATACAGAGCGTCTCTGACCTTTCAAAAAGACAGATAGACAAAAGCCGCTTTTTTTTAGCGCCTGCGGGACATTTTGTGCCTCTGCGCCGGTGTTTATCGCTTGAGTGAAGCCTCACCCATGTGGCATTTAAAAAAGTTTTAATCTTGTTTTTTTGATGAAAAAAGCTTTTTATTCAAAGACATAACATACAGGTTTGTCACAATCATACCGCACGTCAGCATCAACAAAAACATATTCAACAACACTCTGTTTTCTCTTTGTCCCGCCAAGATAAACAATCCCGTACCGATAAATTTTCCCAATCCCAAAAAGAGCTCTCTTCCTATAAAATATTCCGTGTTATTTTCTTGAATTTCTTTCAAATTCGCGACATTATACATATTCACTTCGGTCAACAGCCACATAAACTGCGTCACAGTCACATAAGAAAAATTATACACCAAAAAAGTGCCTTTATTCGGCCAAAAATTAAATAAAAGAGCGCAAGCTATCGCCGTTGTGCCGCAAATTTTGGAAAACATCAAACAATTTTGATACTGGACAAATCGACCGAACAAAAAATTCACGACAATCACGCACAGATAAGCGACGGAAGAAATCGACCCCAAAGAAAAATCATCTCCGAACAGATAAGCGGTATACAAAGTCATGGCAATCGGCAAAATGCCTCGAACGGTCAATCCGGAAAAGAAATCCATTTTATATTCGGTCATCAATCTTGCGTCATTTTTATACTTTTTCATAAAGCGGATAAAATGCGTTTTTTGATTTTTTGTTGTTTCGCAAACAAGAAAAAAAGACAAAACGAATTCCACCGCCAAAAAGACGGAAATCAGCAAAAGAGCCTGTTCAAAGCGCACAGATTGAATTAAAAACCACCCCATTAAAAACGAAATGACAATGCGAATAAAAGATTTAACCGTTTCCAAATAGCCTCTGAACTTTATCATTTTTCCGTCGGAAATATTTTTCTTTGTCAGCAAAATACGCCCCAATCCGCGCAAAGACATACTGAATCCCATAAAACAACCGGTGACGAACATAAACGCCGAAACCCGTCCACCCATCAGATAAAGCCATCCGAACAATCCGAAATTCATCAAAATTCCCAAACGATACAGCAACGCTTCCCGTCCGTTTTTCAACCAATTTCGGAAAAAGAAAGAACAAGACACCATAGCGCACACATTGCCCAGCCAATAAAATCCGACTTGAGCAAAGTTATCTTTGGACACTTTCAACAGATACGCCAACAAAAAAACATCGCAAAACAGGCGAGAAATGGTATAAACACAATCAATTCCCCCTATCACCAAGCTGTTTTTATCCGATTTATTCATGAAATACTCTTTTTGTTTTATTTTTCAAAAGCAGACTTTTTCGAAAATCGCCGTCTTAAATAATTCGTATGCAATTGCGCGGACACGCCGACAGCGTCGTTTAAGCAAAACAAACCAGGATCTTCCTGTTCAAGACGAGACATATCATTCATCACAAAAAAACCGGATATTGAACAACCGTATTTTTCCGGCATTCTGCGAGCATTTTTGACCGCCACTTTGTGTTGTAAAATATTCCACATATCGATAATCCCTCTGTTCAAATCCGTTGCGGATCTGAATTTGGAATACGTTGTTTGCTGAAATTCTGTTTCAAACAATTTCAAAACCTGCAGAAAATCGCTTTTTTTATAAGAAGACAACGTATGCGTATCGGCAATTTGCTTCAAAAAAGAAATATTTTTATCCCACGCCGAGCGCAGAACATATCACTTTAAAAAAACAGAAAGTTTTTTGCTCTTTTGTTTTGACCTTTTTAAAATAAGGCGGAAAGAAAAACTCTTTCCGCCGTTTTTTTTAGAAAGTTTATTTAAATGTAAAGCTGACAGAATTGTCGTCGCCGTCTTTAGCTTTGGCTAAAGAGTTGTTCAACGTGTTGCGAGACACGGAACTGCCGGAAGAAACACCGCTGCCGGAAGAGCCGGAGGAACCCGAAGAACCGGACGAACCACTGCTTGACGAACTGCCGGAACCGCTACCGGAATCTGTGGAACTCGGAGGTGTCGGCAGTTCGCAATCGCCGGCCCTTTTGCACAGGTACTCATTAAAATCGTCGTTGACGGTATACGCCCACGCTTGAGAGACCGATCCTGCCAGAACCGCCGCCACCGCCAAAATCATCAACAATCTTTTCATTTTAATCTCCTTTTTATGTGTTGAGTTAGTTAGTTGATTTTTATTTATTCATTCATTGTCAGATTGATTAAATTGCCGCCGCTGCTCTGCCACGCTTCAGACGCCAGAGACGTGGCGACTTCTTTCGGCAAATTCTTAAATATCAACTGGAATCCGCCGTGTGCGACCCCGTCCACCGTCACCGTTTTGATTTCAACCGGCGTGCCCAGTGCACTGACCAGACTGACGGCGCCGCTGTTTCTGACAATCATCTCCTCGGGAATGACCCCTAAACTGACGGCCTTTGCCTCGGGAGCGTCTGCCAGATATTCATAAGAACCCACTTCTTCCAAAGCAGTTCGTAAATTCATATAAATTTGTGTTATTTGGTCGTTGGTTTTGTTGATTCTGTGTCGATTCATCGCCATGTTGTAACCGGCCAGCCCCCCGACCGACAAAACGCCGATAATCGCCAATACGCCCAACATTTCAATCATAGAACGACCCGATTGCGTTGTGTGATTTAATGTCATATTCCTCCTCCGTTGACAGATAATAAAGCTCGTGAAAAGTGTTTTAATTGTTCTTTCGTTTTGCTTTATTTTCTTTATTTTCACTTTAAAAGTGCATTTGCGCCCTGTTTTCCTTTAGTC
>CAVDQP010000065.1:0-6965 GCA_963611245.1 Holdemanella biformis | reverse complement strand
CCTCTTTAACTGTCCGAATCTTTGGAATCTTTTGACGCTTTTGGGAAATTTAAGGCTTTAATTTATCAACGGAAATTTCAACCGTTTCTTCCAAAGTTTCCGCCGGTCCCAAGCTTTTAATGCCGGTGCCGATAACGCTGGCGGTGGCCAGATTAAACGCGTCGTTGGCATTTGTGACAGGTTCTAAAGCAAAAAAGTTTTTATTTCTCGGCGCAAAAAGAACAATATGACCGAAATCCTGTTTGGCTTTCATCAAAATGGACAGTCCCGTTTTCGGATACGTGACGGACGCTTCGCCGTCAAAACCGCCAAAGCAGGTGTCAAATTCGTTGTTTTCCAGCTTTGCCGCCGGAGAAAACGACCACTTTTCGGGCAATTTATAAGGACCGTTTGCAACGGCGTCCAGCTCGTGCGCCCACACGGTTTTGGCGTTAAATTCCAAAGTTGTATCCGCCGTCTTGACAAAAAACGGGTGAACGCCCAAGCCGCACGGCATCGGTAACGTCGCGGCGTTTTTGACGCTGAGAGTGATTTTTAAGGTTTTCCCCTCCAGCGCATACGTCAAATAGGATTCGTAAGAAAAAGGAAAACCGCCGTTTTCTTTGTTATGAGATAACTTTAAAGTGACAGAACGGCTGTCGTGCTCGACCACTTCCCACGCGCTGACCCAACCGTCGCCGTGGATAGGATCGCTCATGCCGGATTTGTTTTTCGGCACTTTTCTCATAATGCCCCAATAAACGAACTTTCCTTTTCGGATTCTGTTTGAATAAGGCACCAGCGGAAAAAGAGACATACCGTTGGCGTCTTTTTTATCAAAAGCCGTCGGCAACGCCGGACGCAACACGTTTAAATCCTCGTTTCCCGAAATGTATTTAAAGTAGCATAAAGAACCCCCGCATGATGGAGCCACCCCAATGGACAGGTGTTCGTTTTTCAAATGAATAATATTATTTTCAACCATGCTTTTTTCCTGTTTTTACGAAAAATCTCGCGATTATTTTTCTTTTTCTAACCTATCATTAGCTTTTATCAATAAAAAGTCAATACTTTCTTGAATTTTTTGTCCGCTTATGAACGAAAAAGACGGAGACAGAAAGCTTTCCCCGTGTTCCGTCTTTAAATTTTTTTCTAAAATTCTTGTTCGAATGGCTTCTTGGACTTCTTGCGCCGCCGTTTCATCGGTTGAAGGCAGAACGATTCCGAATTTCACGTCTTCCAACCGACCGAAAATATCAAAAGGTCTTAAAATTTGTCGGCAAATATCCGCGACATCTTTCAATGCGGCGTCCGAAAACGAATATTCTTTATGAGAATCAAGCTGTTGAAAATAATCCAGCTTCATTAAAATAAGAGAAAAATCCGTCTTAAAAAAACGGGCGCGCGCTAGTTCCCGTCCGGCTTCTTTTATAAAAAAATTCTTATTTAAAGCACCCGTGACGGCGTCTTTTGTTAAAAGATCCGTCATTTCCTGTTCCAGCTTTTTTTTCTGCGTGATGTCAAAACCGATGGCGTAAATTTGCGCAACACGCCCCTTCTCGTCGTAAACAAAGCGATTTGTCCAAGAAATATAGGCGGTTTCATTGTTTTTCTTTTTGTTTTTCGTTTCGTATTCAATCATTAAACGAGGGTTCAGACTGATTTTTTCCAAAAAAGACATTTCTTCCGTCAGGGTGTCGGTCGCTTTCAACACTTGAAAAATATTTTGTCCGATAAGTTCGTCTTTTTCATAACCGAAAAAATTTAACGCGGACTCATTGACGTCAAAAATAATCCCGCCTTTATCAAAAGAAATCAACAGACTGTCGCCGTCGTTTTGGTTTGCCGACAACAGTTCAAAAGGATTCTTTTTCCTTTTTAAGTCAATGACCGTTTGCAAGGTTTTTTGCAAAGTGTCCTTTGTCGCCGCCAGATGTTTTTTCAGGGCTTTTTGTATAAAATGCTGTTTAAAAAGATAATAAAGAGAAAGCGCTATCGCGACGCCGATAAGAGCAAAAAGAAAAATGGTGTCTGTTTCGATGGTGTGCATCATCTTATAACCCTTAAAAAAACTTTATTTTTTTGAATCTTTTGAATATTTTCTTTAATTTTATACAAAAAAAATTCGGCTGACAAGAAAAATCAGAAAAAATATTGACTTTTTATCCCCGTGATACCATTTTATTGTAGAATGACGACAAGGGTTTTGAAAATGGCGCGCAAAGACAATTTAAATGTGGACAAGATTAAGCAAATCGCCGAGGAAAAATATCAATACGGCTTTGAAACAAATATAAAAGCCATAACTTCCGCTAAAGGTTTGAATGAGCAGATTGTTCGTTTTATTTCCGAACAGAAAAAAGAACCGGATTGGCTTTTGCAAAGACGGTTAAAGGCTTATGCGCATTTTTTGACTCTTCGGGAACCTCATTGGGGAAAGCTGACGTATGCGCCGATTGATTATCAGGACATTTATTATTACGCCGCTCCGAAAAAGCAAAATGAACCGAAAAGTTTGGACGAGGTGGATCCCGAAATCCTTAAAACGTATGAAAAGCTGGGGATTCCTTTGCATGAACGCGAAGTTCTGGCCGGTGTCGCGGTTGACGCCGTGATGGACAGTGTTTCCGTCGCGACAACGTATAAAGAAAAATTAAAATCTATGGGGATTATTTTCTGCTCTATTTCTCAAGCAGTCAGGGAATATCCCGATTTGGTGAAAAAATATCTGGGAACGGTAGTTCCTTACACGGATAATTTTTTTGCGTGCCTGAATGCGGCCGTGTTTTCGGACGGCACATTTGTCTATATTCCGAAAGGGGTGCGTTGTCCGATGGATTTGTCCAGCTATTTCAGAATCAATACAAAAAAAACGGGACAGTTTGAGCGGACTTTGATTGTGGCGGACGAAGGGTCGTATGTCAGCTATTTGGAAGGGTGCACGGCGCCTCAAAGAGATGAAAATCAACTTCACGCCGCCGTGGTTGAAATTATCGTTCATGACAACGCCGAAGTCAAATATTCAACCGTTCAAAATTGGTATCCGGGGGATAAAGACGGCAAAGGCGGTATTTATAACTTTGTGACAAAGCGCGGTTTGTGTCATCGGGCGGCAAAGCTTTCTTGGACTCAGGTGGAAACAGGGTCGGCCATTACTTGGAAATATCCGAGCTGTATTTTAAAAGGAGACGACAGCCGCGGTGAATTTTATTCCGTGGCGATTACGAATAATTGTCAACAGGCGGATACCGGCACGAAAATGATTCATATCGGAAAAAACACTTCTTCCGTTATTGTTTCCAAAGGAATTTCCGCCGGCAGGTCTAACGCGACTTACCGCGGGTTGGTAAAAATGGCGTCCACCGCTCAAAAGGCGCGCAATTCTTCCAGATGCGACAGTTTGCTTATCGGGGATAAGTGCGGCGCGCACACGGTGCCTGTTTTTGACAACGCTTGCCTGAGTTCAAAAATCGAACACGAGGCGACAACTTCAAAAATCAGTGAGGAACAACTTTTTTACTGTCGTCAAAGAGGGTTGACGGAACAACAGGCAACGGCGTTGATTGTCAACGGCTTTTGCAAGGAAGTCATGCAGAATTTGCCTTTGGAATTTTCGGTGGAGGCTGCGCAGCTTATAGGATTAACTTTGGAAGGAAGCGTCGGATAATGGCTTTATTGGAAATTAAAAATCTTTGTGCCCGCATCGGTGAAAAACCGATTTTGAAAAATTTTTCCCTGACAATAGAAGAAGGGACTGTTCACGCGATTATGGGACCGAACGGTTCCGGGAAAAGCACTCTTTCAAACGTGATTGCCGGCAATCCTTTATATGAGGTGACGGGCGGTTCTGTTTTGTTTAAAGGAAAAAATCTGTTGGAAATGACGCCGGACGAACGAGCGAACGAAGGTGTTTTTATGGCTTTTCAAATGCCGGTGGAAATTGAAGGCGTGTCCTATGCTTCTTTTTTGAAACAGGCTTTGGCGGCCAAAATGGAATATTTGGGGCAACCGGCTGTGGACGCCGTTCACTTTTTAAAAAGATTAAAAGTGCGAGCGCAGGCTTTGGGTGTTTCGGACGATTTGTTGAAAAGGTTTGTCAATGTCGGTTTTTCCGGCGGCGAAAAAAAACGAATGGAAACGCTGCAAATGGCTGTTTTGGAACCGGATTTCTGTATTTTGGACGAGTTGGATTCCGGATTGGATATTGATTCTTTGCGTGTTGTGGCGCAAGGAGTTAATATTATGAAACAAGAAGGAAAACGGTCGTTTCTTTTGATAACGCATTATCAAAAAATGTTGGAGTATATCGTTCCGGACTATGTTCATGTTATGGCGGACGGGCATATTTTGAAAACCGGCGGAAAAGAATTGGCGTCGGAAGTGGAAAAAACGGGCTATGCCGCTTATGTGCAGGCGGAAAAGAGGAGCCAAGGCGCCGACAGCATCGTTTAAAAAAAGAACCGATGGTAAAGAGATAAAAGGAATGGAAAAAAAAGTCATAAACATAAACGAACCTGTTGAAAATCTTGTTGTTCAGGCACAACAGACGGTTTGTCTGCACAAGGTCGGCTTTTTGGGTCCTTTGCATGTTCGAGTTGAAACCGGCGGCCGGTTGGAAGCGTGCTTTTTTCAAACGGGGCAAGCGTGCGATATTTCTGTGGATTTGGCCGGAAAAGAGGCGTCGTGCGATATAAAAGCCGTTTATCTTGTCAGAAAAAAAGAGGAAAATATTTTAAATATTAAAGTCAGACACAGTGTTCCTTTTACTTTTTCTCATCAGATGATTCGCGGCATTTTAACTCAGGAAGGTCAAGGAGTTTTCAACGGGCTTGTCCGTATGCAGGCCGGCGCTCAAAAAAGCGAGGGCGATCAGTCGCACAAGGCGCTTCTTTTATCGGATAAAGCGCGCGTGAGAGGACAACCGGAATTGGAAATTTTTGCGGACGATGTCAAATGTTCGCACGGCAACGCCATAGGGTCGCTGGACGATGAAAAATTGTTTTATTTAAGAACAAGGGGTTTCAATGAGGCGGCGGCGCAAAAATTGCTTATTCGGGCTTTTGCGGCGCAAGCTGTTCTGCCTGAATGGGAAAGTCTTCTTGATGAATGGCTGGCCGAAATTGAAATCGGCAGTTCATCTGTAAAATGAAAGAAAAAGAACTTTTGACAAACGGAAAACAGGGATTGGACAATGAATAAAGAAGATTTTCCGATTTTTAAAGAAACCCTCAGAGGAAAAAGGCTGACTTATCTGGACAGCGCGGCTTCCGCTCAAAAGCCTTTGTGTGTTCTGCAAGCGATGAATGATTTTATGCTGCATGAGTATTCCAACGTGCACAGAGGCGTTTATCTTTTATCCGAAAAGGCCACGCAACATTTTGAACAAGCCAGAAAAACGGTCGCCGATTTTATAAACGCCAAGGAAGATGAAATCGTTTTCACACGCAGTGCGACGGAATCTATCAATCTGGTGGCTTCTTCTTTCGGGGAAAGTTTTAAAGAAGGGGACGAAATTATTGTTTCCATCGCGGAACATCATTCCGATTTTGTGCCGTGGCAACAGTTGGCGGCAAAGAAAAATCTGCGCTTGCGCGTGGTGGATATAACAGACGAAGGCGCTTTGCGTTTTGATCAGCTGGCGAACTTTTTGAATGAAAAGACTCGGCTGGTCGCTTTAACTCAAATGAGCAATCTGACAGGCGCGCGTTTTGATATTAAAAAAGCGGCGGCGATGGCGCATCAAGCGGGGGCAAAGCTGTTGGCGGACGGATGTCAGGGGGTTGTCCACGGGGCGCAGGATATGAAAGATCTGGATTGCGATTTTTATGTTTTTTCGGCGCATAAGCTGTATGGACCGACGGGATTGGGCGTTTTATACGGAAAACGGGAAATTTTAGAGCAGATGCCTCCGTATCAATACGGCGGAGATATGGTTAAATCCGTGACGATTGAAAAAACTGTTTTTTCGGCGCCTCCTGCACGTTTTGAAGCCGGAACTCCCGCTATTGTTCAAACAGTGGGACTTCAAAAAGCGGTGGAATATGTGTCGGCCTTGACGATGCAAAAAATAGAGGCGTATGAAAGCGAACTTTCCGCCTATTTTCGAAAAGGGTTGGACAGCTTGCCGTTTGTTCGTCAGTTGGGAACGCTACAAAATAAAGGGGGCGTGTATAGCTTTGTTGTTCAGGGTGTGCACCCGCAGGATATCTCTATGATTTTGGACCAAGAGGGCGTATGCGTTCGCACCGGTCATCATTGCGCGCAACCTTTATCCGAGCGGCTGGGCGTGTCTTCGTCCGTTCGGGCGTCTTTGGGGTTGTATAACGACAAAGAGGACATAGACGCTTTTATCGCCGCTTTGGAAAAAGCCGTTTCTTTTTTCAAAAAAAGGTAAAATCGGTTCAAAAATCAAAGAAAAACCAAGGAGAATAAAAAATGCTCATACAGCCGCCTTTTTCGGATAAATCCCCTCTGACAAACGACGAGGGGAAAAAAGACAATCCTGTGTCTGCGGTTCAATCGGCTTTGGCAGAAAACAACAAAGAAAAAGAAAATGTTTCTTCTTTGGATTTATCGGAATTGCCGGTTTATTCGGCAAAAGAAAAAGGGTCTTTTGTTCCGGGCGACAATCAAATTCCCGTGACGCAGGCGGAATTGACGGCGGCTTTAAAGGAAGTGAACGATCCCGAACTGATGTTAAATATTTATGATTTGGGATTGGTTTATAAAACGGATATTTCCGATGAAGGAGATGTTTTTATTGAAATGACTTTGACGTCGCCTTTGTGTCCGATGGCGGATATGATGCCGCAAATGGTCGCGCAACGAGTGGCGTTGTTGGACGGCGTGCGCGAAGTTTCCGTGTCTTTGGTGTGGGAACCGGTCTGGACTATGGACAAAATGAGCGAGGAATATAAATTGATGTTGAATCTGTTTTGATTTTGATTTGTAAAGGTTTCAAAACAGGTTTTTCATTTAAATAAAAA
>CAVDQP010000064.1:0-7000 GCA_963611245.1 Holdemanella biformis | reverse complement strand
ATAAAGAACCGTCCCTTTGCCGGCCGCAAAAGAGGCTATTTTGGCCTCTGTCTGCGCCAATCTTTCCGCGGGCGTCACCAAACGCAAAGCATTCAAGACAATATCCCACAAAATTTTGTGAGACTCCTTGAACAAAAGAACCAATCGCCCGCTTTGCGAATTAAAAGCCGTCGGACAATATTTGACGGCGTCTTGCATTATTTGCGTTATTTGCGTATCGGATAAGACCGTTTTATCCCCGATAACATAAATGGAACGACGTTTTTCTATCAGTTGTTTGAAATTCATTTTTTTCCTCCCTTTAAAAGATTTTACCCTTTTTCAGTATATCGGCTTTTTAAAAAAGGAAAAGAGAAAAGAAAGAAAAGACCTATGTCCTTTATATCTGATATTTTTTCAAAAAAAGCGTTTTTTTAAAACCGCTTTTTATGAAACAAGCAGTTTTTCGGCAAATTCCTCCACGTCCTGATTTCGATATTCTTCAATGCGTCCTTCATCGCATAAAGCAGCCAGCCGAGAATCCGTCGGCAGACGCAAAGTTTGCGCGATTTTGTATTTTTCGGCTTCTTCTTCCAAATGGCTTTTACCGTAAATAAAATGCTTTTCATGACAGGAGGGGCATTCAAAATAAGACATATTTTCAACCAAACCCAGCACGGGAACTTTCATCATATCCGCCATTTTGACGGCTTTTTCAACAATCATGGAAACCAATTCCTGCGGACTTGTCACAACCACAATCCCGTCAATCGGCAATGATTGAAACACCGTCAACGCGACATCTCCCGTCCCCGGCGGCATATCCAAAAACATCAAATCGACATTATTCCATAAAACTTCGGACCAAAATTGTTTCACCGTTCCCGCCAAAATAGGCCCGCGCCAAATAACAGGATCCGTCGCGTTTTCCAATAACAGGTTGACGGACATTATCTGCACGCCGTTTTTGGAAACAGCCGGAAAAATACCGTCGTCATTTCCTTGTGCTCTTTGATTGACGCCAAAAATTTTCGGCACGGACGGCCCCGTGATATCGGCGTCCAAAACGGCACTTTGCTTTTGAGCTCTTTGAACGGCGCTGGCCAGTAAAGCCGTCACCAAAGATTTACCGACACCGCCTTTTCCGCTGACAACCGCGATGGATTTTTGAACGCTTGCTTTCGGATTTAAACAAGCCAGCACGCTTTCTTGCGTTCTGTCGGCACAATTTTGCGCGCATCGGGCGCAGTCGTGAGAACATTCCGTCATAAGTATTTTTCCTTTTATTTTTTCAACAAGCCTTTATGAAACGTGCCTATTGATATAGCATTTTTCAAAAAACATTCAAAGAAAAAAACACATCGGCACGACCGCCGGCGAATGCTTAATTGACGAAAACGCAGGAAAAAAGAATAGCAAAACAATGCATCAAAGTGCCGGCGAGCACGAAACAATGCCAAACGGCATGCATATATTTTTTGCTTTTCCAGATGTAAAAGAAAATGCCGATTGTATAGAATAATCCTCCCAAAACAAGGAAAATTAAAGCCTTTGTCGGAATAATTTCAAATAATTTGCCGCAAGCTATCACAATCAACCAGCCCATTCCCAGATACAAACCGATGGACCACAGCTTTGTGCCGCTGCCGGAAGAATAAATTTTCAGCACCGTTCCCAAAAAAGCCAATCCCCAGATAATCCCGAACAAAGTCCAGCCGAGTGCGCCTTTCATCAACACCAACAAAAACGGTGTGTAAGTGCCGGCGATAAGATAGTAAATCGCGATATGATCCAATTTTTTAAGCGACTTTTTTCTTTTTTCCTGACGGACACAATGATAAAAAGTAGACGACGCATACATAAAAATCATTGAAGCGCCGAAAACAGCGCAGGAAACGATACTCCACACATTTCCGTAAATCGCCGAAAGCGTCACAAGAACGCACAACATCGTCACGCCCATCAACACGCCGACGCCGTGTGTGACAGAGTTGCAAACTTCTTCACCTGTTGTGTAAGGTCTGATTGTTTTGACTGCCGTATTCATTTTTTCCCTTTCGTAATTTTCTTATCAGATGCGGAGGGGGGCGCTTGAAGATGATAAAAACCCGACAACAAATTTAATTTGTGTAACACCCTTGAAGAAGAGCGGTCGCTAAAATATGATTTTGCATTTTTTCCATCAATTCATCATGTGTGAAGCCGTTTTGCAAATCAAGCAGCTCATCTAACGCGAAAACCTGCAAATCATACGAATGAGGTTTATCCGGCGGTGCCATTCCGCCGTAAACCGACGCTTTTTCGACCCCGAGGGCATCTTTCCAACTGTTGACGCCTTGCACAAAAAACGGATGATTTTGCGAGGCGCCTTCTTCAATAAAGACCTCTTTTTCCCCATGATTTTCATTTATTTCTTTCATTGATAAGCCATAAAAAGGCGGGATATTGGCCGCCAGCCAATGAATCCATATTTTACCGCAAACCGGCACGGCGTCTTTATCATCTAAAATCAACGCAAAAGATTTTGTTTCCTTTGGCGCTTCGCTGATAGAAACGGGCAAAGACAAAGACGGCATATCTTGAATAAAATCAACGCCTCTTTTCCCGTATTTATCTTGAATAACACAGTTTTTAATACCGCTGCTCGTAATTTTCATAATTTTTCTCCCCTTTTGTTTCACCTTTTTGAAGTATGGGGAAAAAAGAAAAAAAAGTCAAGAGGACGCCTGTTTTTTAAAAAAGCCTTGTTTGTAACAAAATGTTAAATTTCTTGAATTGATTTTTTTGTGCCTGTCCTTTTGAATAGAAAAATCCGGTGCCGCGTCGGCATCAAAACAAGCGACAAAAAAATTGATTAAAAAAATGAAACTCAGATAGTAGAAAAGGAAAAAAATATGTGCGGGATTTTCGGTTATTGCGGGGCAAAAGCCGCGTCTGAAATTTTAATAGAAGGATTGAAACGTCTGGAATATCGAGGATATGATTCCTCCGGAATTTGCGTCGGTGATAAAGACGGGCTTAAAATCATCAAAAGAGTCGGGAAAATAAAAGCGTTGGCCGATGCTTTGCCGGAAAAAGCGTTCGGGAAAAACGGCATAGCTCACACGCGTTGGGCGACTCACGGTAATGTGACGGAAGAAAACGCGCATCCGCATACAGATTGTTCCGGAAAACTGGCTTTAGTGCATAACGGCATTATAGAAAATTATCAACAACTGAAAGAAAAATTGCAGCAAAAAGGACATATTTTCAAATCTCAAACCGATTCGGAAGTCATCGCTCATTTGATTGAAGAAAATTTTGACGGCGATTTGCCTCGGGCGGTGAAAAAAGTTCTGCCTTTATTGAAGGGAACTTACGGACTGATTGTGATGCACGCCGACTGTCCGGATATTTTGGTCGGTGCCCGCAACGGTTCGCCTTTAATTTTAGGCATCGGGAATCATGAAATGTTCTTGGCGTCCGACGTCAACGCCATGATTGCCTACACGCAACAGGTGGTTTATCTGAATGACAGAGAAATCGTCACCGTGACACCGGACGGTTTCACAACCAACGATGTGGAAGACCACTTGATTCAAAAAGACATCAGTATCGTTGATTTTCAAACGGACAGCTTTGATAAGCAGGGATACCCTCATTTTATGTTAAAAGAAATCGCCGAACAAACGGAATCCGTCAAAAGAGGACTGGTCGGCCGGTTAGACAAAGAAGAAGCTACCGGGCATTTAGGCGGATTGAATATGACGAACAGAGAGCTTTTAAACGTGGAAAGAGTTGTTCTGGTCGCAGCCGGCACCTCTTATCACGCCAGTTTAGTCGCTTGTTCTTTGATTGAAAGTCTGGCCAGAATTCCGGCAAAAGCGGAACTGGCGTCCGAATTGAGATATAAAAATATGATTGTGGAAAAAAACACTTTGTATTTTGTGATTTCTCAATCCGGTGAAACGGCGGACACCTTGTTTGCTTTAAGAGAATTGCAAAGAAAAGGCGCGCGCGTTTTAGGCATTTGCAACGCAGTCGGCTCCACGATTGCCAGAGAAACGGACGGTGGCGTTTACATTCACTCCGGTCCGGAAATCGCCGTTGCGTCCACAAAAGCCTTTACATCGCAACTCACGGCTTTGTATATTTTCACTTTGACAATGGCGCGCATTCGTTCTTTATCCTTTGAACAAGGGGCGGCGTTTATTGAAGCTTTCAATCTTCTGCCGACACAGATTGAACAAATTTTAGCCAAAGCGCCGGAAATTGAAAAGCTGGCGGAAAAATACTGTTCCAGCGAAAATTTCCTGTTTATGGGCAGAGGCATCAACTATCCCGTTGCTTTGGAAGGCGCTTTAAAGCTGAAAGAAATTTCCTACATTCACGCCGAAGGTTTCAGCGCGGGCGAGCTCAAGCACGGGCCTATCGCGCTGGTCAACGAAAAAACACCGTCCATGTTTATTGTGCCTCAGGACGGATTGCGCGATAAAAATATTTCCAGCATAAAGGAAGTGAAAGCGCGCCACGGGAAAATCATCGCCATCATCACCGAAGGTGACGAACAAGTCGCTGCCATTGCCGACGATGTCATTGAAATCCCGAAAACAGATTCTTATTTCTATCCGTTTTTGGCGGTGGTGCCGTTGCAATTGTTCGCTTATTACTGCGCTTGCAAATTGCACAGAGATGTCGACCAACCTCGCAATTTGGCAAAATCCGTCACGGTGGAATAAAATCACTGTCTTTTGTTGACAAACGGAAAAGTCTTTTCAAAGGGGCGCCTTGTTCATTCAGGCGTCCCGTTTTTGCCAAAGCTTTTTTCTTGACAAAAAGCGTCTTTTGAAGGGCGATAAAAGACGCAAAAGTAAAAAATCCTTTTGACTTGCAAAGGGAAAAGAGGTATTTTAAAACGCTGTCAAAGAAAAAAATGACACAGTTTTGATTTGTAAAGATTTGTTTTGTAAAAAAGGATAATGAAAAATGGTGGAAATTACTTTGCCGGACGACTCCAAGCTAAAATTCGAATCAGAAGTCACCGGATTGGACATCGCGCGCACAATCAGTGAAAATTTGGCGAAAAACGCTCTGGCCGCTCAAGTGAACGGAACTTTAACGGATTTGACAACGCCTGTCACGACAGACGCGCGGGTTTCCATCATCACAAGCAAAAATCCGCAAGCGTTGGAAATTTTACGCCACACGGCCGCCCATGTTATGGCGCAGGCGGTGGAAGCCTTATATCCCGACGCGCAAGCAACCATCGGACCTGCGATTGAAAACGGCTTTTACTATGATTTTTACGGCATTGTTTTAAGTGAAGAAGACCTGCCGAAGATTGAAGCCAAAATGGCACAAATCGTCGAGGCGGATTATCCGATTGTCCGCTCTGTTCTGCCTAAAGACGAGGCGGCGGCTTTTTTCAAACAGCGTGGTGAAAATTACAAGGTGGAAATTATTCAAGATATGCCCGATGATGTGAAGGAAGTTTCTCTTTACACGCAAGGGGACTATGTGGAATTGTGCCGCGGGCCTCATTTGCCCAGCACCGGCAAATTAGGCAAAGCGTTTAAACTGACGAAAGTCGCGGCGGCTTATTGGCGGGGCGACAGTTCGAAAGAAACATTGCAACGTGTTTATGGAACGGCCTTTTTCAGTGAAAAAGAACTGAAAGCCTATTTTGATATGTTGGCGGAAGCGGAACGGCGCGATCATCGCAAATTGGGCAAAGAAATGGACTTTTTCCATTTTGAAGAATACGCCCCGGGCGATGTTTTTTGGCACCCCAGAGGTTGGACTTTTTTCCAAACTTTAATTGACTATATGCGTAAACGGCAAAAAGCCGTCGGCTATGTGGAAGTCAATACACCGCAGATTATGGACAGAAAGCTGTGGGAAATTTCCGGCCATTGGGATTGGTATCAGAAAAATATGTTTACCACAAAGATTGAAGATAAAGTCTTTGCCATTAAACCGATGAATTGTCCCGGAAGCATTTTAATTTTTAAGCAAGGAACGACCAGTTACCGCGATTTGCCGCAATACATCGGCGAATTCGGCCGAGTTCATCGTTACGAAGCGTCCGGCGCCATTCACGGGTTGATGCGTGTGCGCGCTTTTACGCAAGACGATGCGCACATTTTCTGCACGCCGGAACAGTTCAAGGGCGAATGTCAAAAAGTCATCAAACTGATGATTGACATTTACAAAGATTTCGGCTTGACGGATATGAAAATCAAGTTATCCACCCGTCCGGAGGAAAGAATCGGTTCCGATGAAATTTGGGACTTTTTGGAATCCGGATTGGCCGACGCTTTGGAAAGCATGGGATATAAGTATGAACTGAACCCCGGAGACGGCGCTTTTTACGGTCCGAAGCTGGACTTTAAATTCCGAGACGCCATCGGTCGGGAATGGCAGCTTGGCACGTTGCAGGCGGATTTAAACCTGCCGGAAAGGTTTGACGTGACTTATATCGGTGAAGACGGGCAAAAGCATCGTCCTTTAATGTTGCACAGGGCTTTGTTCGGCTCTTTAGAGCGGTTTACGGGCGTGTTTATGGAACATTGCGCGGGGCATTTGCCGTTTTGGTTGGCGCCGGTGCAAGTTATGGTTCTGCCCGTCACAAACGAACAAGACGACTATGTCAAACAAGTAGTTCATCGGTTGCAGGTGGCCGGCGTTCGGGCGGAAATGGATTTAAGAAATGAAAAAGTCAATTATAAAATCAGAGAGCATTCCTTAAAGAAAATTCCGGTCATCGCCGTTGTCGGGAAAAAGGAAGTGGCGGACGAAACTTTAACCCTGCGTTATTTAGGAACGGATAAACAAGAAGTGATGCCTTTGTCCGAAGCGGTCAAAAAATTCAAATCAGAATCCCGCTATCCTTCCATAGAGTATGAAGAGTAGTTCAAAAATCGACAATTAAAGCAAATAAAAAAATACATTGAAGCAAACAAAAGCGGGGGGAATATCCTCCGCTTTTTTATATTCGGGAAATTTTTCATTTTTGCGCCAAGTCGGATATATTTTTTTATTC
>CAVDQP010000063.1:0-7075 GCA_963611245.1 Holdemanella biformis | reverse complement strand
CTATCGTCCCTACGTTGCAGTGCGGCTTCGTCCGCTCGTACTTTCCCTTTGCCATAATAAAATCTCCTTAAATAAAATTAAATTAACCTTGAACTTTTGCTTTAATTTCTTCCGCTACATTTGCCGGAACTTCGGCATAATGAGAGAATTCCATTGTATATTGTGCCCGTCCCTGACTCATGGAACGCAAAGTGTTCACATACCCGAACATATTCGACAACGGCACCTTGGCGTCAATCACACGAGCAATGCCGCGTTGATCCATACCGCCAACCTGTCCTCTGCGACTATTTAAATCGCCGATAATGTCGCCCATGTATTCTTCAGGCGTGACAACTTCAACCTTCATCACCGGTTCCAAAAGTTTGGGTTTTGCTTTCAACATACCTTCTCTGAAAGCAGCGCGCGCGGCAATTTCAAATGCCAAAACGGAAGAGTCGACATCATGATAAGCGCCGTCAAACACCGTTGCTTTGAAGTCCGTCACGGGGAAGCCCGCCAAAACACCGGACTGCATCGCGGAAGCCAAACCTTTTTCAACGCCCGGAATATATTCTTTCGGAATATTTCCGCCGACGACCGTGTTTTCAAATTGATAACCGGATCCCGGAGGTAACGGTTCAAATCTGATTTTAACGCGAGCAAATTGTCCGGCACCACCCGTCTGTTTCTTATGCGTGTAATCTTCCTCATACACTTGAGAAATCGTTTCACGATAAGCCACCTGCGGCGCGCCGACATTAGCCTCAACCTTAAACTCTCTTTTCAACCGGTCGACAATGATTTCCAAATGAAGTTCGCCCATTCCTTTAATAATTGTCTGTCCGCTTTCCGTATCGGAAGAAACTCTGAAAGACGGATCTTCCATCGCCAATCTGTTCAAAGCCAAGCCCATTTTTTCAACATCGGCTTTTGTCTTCGGCTCCACGGCGATTTCAATAACCGGATCAGGGAATTCCATTTTTTCCAAAACGACATCACTGTTCGTATCCGCCAAAGTATCGCCCGTCGTTGTGTCTTTCAGACCGACCAACGCGATAATGTCGCCGGAACGAGCCTCTTTGATTTCCTCGCGGTGATTGGCGTGCATCAACAGCATACGGCCGATTCTTTCCTTTTTCCCTTTCACCGTGTTCAAAACATAAGAGCCCGTTTCCAAAACACCTTGATAAATACGGACGAATGTCAAAGAACCGACAAACGGGTCGTTCATAATCTTGAACGCCAAGCCCATCAAAGGTTTGCTGTCATTAGCCGTGCATTCATATTCTTCGCCGTTTGAAGAATGCACCCCTTTTGCCCCCGGAATATCAACAGGAGACGGCAGGTAATCCACAACGGCGTCCAACAAAGGTTGCACCCCTTTGTTCTTAAAAGCAGAACCGCAGAAAACCGGCACGAACTTTTGAGCAATCGTCCCTTTGCGGATACATTCCTTCAGTTTTTCTTCGGAAACTTCCTTGCCTTCCAAGTAATCTTCCATCGCCTGATCGTCCATTTCAACAACCTTTTCGACCAGTTCGGCATGATACTTTTCCGTTAATTCCTTTAAGTCAGCCGGCACGTCGACTTCTTCGAAATGAGCCCCTAAATCTTCGGAATGCCAAATAATGCCTTTTTTCCGCAGAACATCAACAATTCCGACGAAATCGGCTTCCGCGCCGATAGGCAGAGCCATCACGACGGGAACAGCCCCCAACCTTTTTTCAATCATATCGACACAGCGAAGGAAATTCGCGCCGACGCGATCCATTTTGTTTACAAAACAAATCCGCGGCACACGATATTTGTCCGCTTGCCGCCAAACGGTTTCAGACTGCGGTTCAACACCGGCAACGCCATCAAAAACGGCGACAGCGCCGTCCAAAACGCGCAAGCAACGTTCCACTTCCACTGTAAAGTCAACGTGCCCCGGCGTGTCGATAACGTTAATTCTATGCCCTTTCCAGAAAGCAGTCGTCGCGGCGGACGTAATCGTAATGCCTCTTTCCTGTTCCTGTTCCATCCAGTCCATCGTCGCGGCGCCGTCATGGACTTCGCCGATTTTGTGTGACTTTCCGGTATAGTATAAAATTCTTTCCGTCGTTGTTGTTTTTCCGGCGTCAATGTGAGCCATGATGCCGATATTTCTATAACGTTCAATCGGTGTTGAGCGTGCCATCTTAATTTCCTCTCTTTTTTACCATCTAAAGTGAGAGAACGCTTTGTTGGCGTCAGCCATCTTATGCGTATCTTCTCTTTTCTTAACAGCGTTACCTCTGTTCGCGGAAGCGTCAATCAGCTCAGCTGCCAATCTTTCTTCCATCGTGTTTTCGGATCTTTTGCGCGCGGCGTCAATAATCCAGCGAATAGCCAAAGCTTGACGACGTTCGGCACGCACTTCAACAGGAACCTGATAAGTGGCGCCGCCGACACGACGAGATTTAACCTCAACGGACGGTTTAACATTTTCCAAAGCTTCTTTAAAAGAAACCAAACCTTCCTGTTTTGTTTTGGCATTCAGCTTGTCGATTGCGTTATACACAATCCGTTCCGCCGTTGCTTTAGCGCCGGCATACATCACGCTGTTGATAAATTTTGTAACAACCGTATCGCCGAATTTGGCGTCCGGAATAACTTCTCTTTTTACTGCTGCATGTCTTCTTGACATTTTTTCTACCCCTTATTTAGGACGCTTGGCGCCGTACAAGGAACGGGCCTGTTTTCTCTTCGCAATACCCTGCGTATCCAAAGTACCGCGAATAATGTGATACCGAACACCAGGCAAGTCTTTCACACGACCGCCTCTTATCATAACGACGGAGTGTTCCTGAAGATTATGACCTTCGCCCGGAATGTAACTGGTTACTTCAAAGCCGTTTGTCAAACGGACACGAGCCACTTTACGCAAAGCCGAGTTCGGCTTTTTCGGAGTGGTTGTATAAACACGCGTGCAGACGCCCCTTTTCTGCGGGCATTCCTGCAAAGCAGGCACTTTATCTCTTTTTTCCTGCGGTTTCCGTGATTTACGGATCAATTGGTTAATTGTTGGCATAAGCCTGTATCCCTCAATTTCTTTAACGATTTTTTCAACCGTCAAAACCATTAACACACACCTTTCAACAACATATTCCATGCAGTCGAAAGCACTTTTTATCGCTTTAAGCCCTTTACAAAGGCTTTTCTTTTTTCTAAGCGAATCCCCGAGATTCCCTTGCCTTTTTAACACTCAAGGCACACAAATCCCTTTATCAGGTGCGGTAAGTAAATCATATTTCAAGCGTAAAGTCAAGCTTTTTTCTGACTTTTTTTTAAAAGAAAACGATATTTTTTAAGCGCTCTTTATCTCTTTTCTTTCAAAAAGCTTGAATGAAAAATAAGAAAGGCGTTTTGACAAAAAAAGACGTTGTTTCAGACGTTTTTTTCCTTTTCACGCCAAACAATTTCAACTAAAGAAAACTCTTTTGTATCGTCTTGCGCGTCAACGATTTTATGACGGGTTTTCAATCCTTCCGTCTTTGTGTGCACCAAAATAACATCGCCGTAACGCGCCGGCTTTTTAAAGCAGACTTCCACTTTTTCAATATCATGATTTTCCCTGAAATCATAAGGCACGGATTCGGACGCCCACACCGGATAAATCGCGTTGTTCACATGATTATTGATGTCTATGTCGTCATAACGGACGAAAAATTTTTTTTCAAAATCATCGGTATTAAAATCTTGAACGGACTTTAAAGGATTCGGCACTTTATGACCTAAATCTTTGAAAATCGTTTCAAACTCCGGAAAATATTTTTTAATAACCACGGGGCGCCCTTTTTCAAGATCAACCATAATCCATTGGCTGGACGCCGTCACAAGTTCTTCATTTTTGTCATTCACCAGAGAAAAATCACGAATGCCCGTCAACAAAGTTTTTCCGGCCGGCCACGTTTTCATACGGATATGTTCCTCCCAAGAAGGAAAACGGTTTATCCGCACCGAATAGCTGCCACCGACCCAGCCGACTTTTTTGGCAAGACACGCGTCATACCCCACGCCCAAAAGGGCGGCGTGCGTATCGGCCACGTCTTGAAAAAGATTAAAAAGCGTCAAAAGCCTTAAATGGCCTTTTTTATTGATTTCATAACCGCGAACGGTATAATCCCGTTCAAAAATTTCATTTTCCATTTTTTGCTGACTTTTTCAGATTATTTTTCGGATTGTTTTGCCTCAGGCTGTTTAGAATCTTTTTTTTGGTCTTTATCCTTATCTTTTTTTTCCATCAAAGGCCGAGTCCGCAATTTCAATTCCGACAATTTTTGCGTTAAAATTTTTTTCATCGGTTCGACAGCTTCTTTGGCGGCCGCCGTTCTATCCCGTCCTTCTCCGATTTGAGCGAAAAAGATAGGTTGTATTTCCTCTCCTTGTTCCCGAACGGTCAAGATAACGGAAAATTCAAAACGCGTGCCTGTTTTTAATCTGGCAATTTCTTTTCCGGAAACTTCCCCCATAATTTGGAAAGTATTGTCATCTGCCACCGCTTGTTCCCCCGTGACAATTTGCAGATTTTGGTTAGCTAAAAAGGACACTACCGCCTTTTGTAATTGAAAAGACAAATATCCGTCTCCGACAATATGAACAAAAACGGACCGCATCGCCGACAAGTCAATGTTGTCAGATGTTTTTTCTTTTTTCTTCAGCTCTTCCGGAATGTATTTCCCGGGAAAGACAATTTCTCCCGAAGGCAAAAGCTTTCCTTTCGGAGCGGGACGTCCCTCCGCTGTCTGTGCTTGAGCCAAAGAAGGAAACAAACAAATCAAAAACAACAAAACTTTTAAAAACATGGTTTTTTCCTCTCAAAAAACAAAGATGACTGATTATAAAGCTCTTCTTTTCACAGGTCAAGTCGTTTTGAAAATCCGTTTGTTCGGACGAAAGACAACTCTCTTCTTGATTTTTGAAAAAACTCTTCTTATTTTTTAAAGAAAGCAACCCTTAAAGGACAGAGACAAAAAATGAACCATCAACTTATCAACCGCCTTTTGACGATTGCCGTCGGATTTTTAGCCTTTTTAGGAAGTATTTTTTTGCTTATTCTGGCATGGTATATTGCTTTGCCGTTTTTGTTGATTTTATTGATAGCCTCTTTTTTACAAAAAGACAGATATCAATGGGTGAAAATCATTCGGACACACCCTTTTTCAAGCGCCTCTTCCAAAAAACGAAAAGAAGAAAAAATTATTGATATAGAATATGAAGAAATCAAAAAATAACAAAAGAAAAAAAGCGTTATTTTTTCATCTGTTTTTTTCATGTTCGATAAAAGCCGCCATCGTCAAAGGTTGTTGTTCGGCGATTTTTTTCTTTTCATTTTTGAAACCTGTTTTTCCGTTTAAAATATCTTTCAAAACAACAACGGCGTTTTCTTTATGAAAAACCGCGTATTTACAACCGGTCTTTTGTTCCAAATCGTTTAAAACCGCTTCTATTTCCTCCGACGTTTTTTTATCCGTCAAGAAAAAGCCCTGAAAAAGAGAACGAAAAGCCTTTTTATTTTCCGCCAGAAATTCCAAAGTTTTCCGTATCTTAAACATCGTCTTTTTTGTATTTTTATTGTCCCTCAAAACAGAAAAAGCGCCGACTTCGCCGTTTGTTTCAAACTTATCGCAATAAACGGCATAGCCTGCGGGCAAAGAGCCGTTGCGCAACCATTTTCTGTCTTTCGGAGAAAAGACGTTTAAAATATCTTTGCCAAATTCCGCCAATTTCGACAAAAACGCTTTTTCTATGCCGGTTGATTCGTCCGCAGAAATATGAACAGGCTCTTCTTTTCTTTGAGAAATATCCACCTGTTGGAACCCTAATCCCAACTCCGTTAAATGTTCCCAAGCCTTATTGACGTCTATCCGTTCTTTTTCTTCTTCCAAAACTTTTTCCATTTTGTAATGTTTAGCTTTGTTTTTAGACGGCTTGCGTCCTGTTTTTTGCAATATTTTTTCTTGCAGTTCTTCATCTACGTCAAACGAAAAAACGGATTCTTTTATCTCGTCGGAAATCGACAAGCTTTTTTCACGGAGATTTTTCGACACAATATAAGGCTTGTCCGTCTTCAAAATCAAAACATCAACATTTGGCAAACAAGATTCGCTCTTTGTTATATAATCCACATACCAGTTGTTAATGGAATGAATTTTGTCGTGTTCCTGATTTTCCACCAGAGCCAAATTCGAAAAAACATGGTCAAATCTCTTTTTTTGGTCGGCAAAACAAGCCTGCTGTCTATCCTTGCACAAAAGGTAATTTTCAATATCCTCAATCGAAACTGTTTCTTTGAAAGTAATTTTTTTAATTTCTTCCAAAGCGTCCGGCGCCAGATTTTTTCCGTCCAAAGAACGCGGTTGCAAATGATGTACGGACCAATTGAAAGGAGCAAACCCCATCTGCATAGCCTCTATCATTTTTTGAGGCATAAACGGCGTTAATTCCTCTCTGTAAAACGCATACAGCCCTTTCAGAAAAAGAGGCCGAACCTGAGCGAACTCGTCATAAACCCGCCGTCTTTCTTCCAAAGAAGGCACCTTAAACGGAACCGACACCACCTGCAACCCCAATCTTTCGGCCAGTTTTTTAAAATTAGCGTCAGCCCTGTTTTTGCTGGATTTGTCGATTTGTTGCCCTTGCATTTTTCGCGCGCCCTTTATTTTTTTTCAGATACCTTGCTTTCTTATTAAAACAGAATGAATTTTTTCACCACATACCTTTGACACACTTGATTGACTTGTTTTTTTTCTCAACCGTTTTTCTATTTTATCCCGTCACCCTAACGACGCCTGATTTATTCCCCTTTGCAACATCAGATTTTGGATCTCTTTTTTACAAGAGGAAAATTGCTTTTCCTTATTTTGTTCCACATACAACATACCGAAAAGAGCCTCTGTTTTCAAAATCCAAACTCGCCTTGTTTCATTAGTATCCCTTTTCCGCGTGTCCAAAACGTCCTTAATTTGAAAATCAAAAGCGTTTTGATGCAGATTCTGATGACGAGAATTTTTCATCAACACAAGATAACCGGAAAAAAGCCGATAAAAACGTCGCCGCGCCTCTTTGAGCG
>CAVDQP010000062.1:0-7222 GCA_963611245.1 Holdemanella biformis | reverse complement strand
TCCAAAAAAACGCCGGCAGAGGTATTTTCTTTTAAAAGAGCGTAAAAGTCATCGTCACGAAAACCGATATCGGCCGCGTCTTTGCGGGTGGCGGCATAGTAAATTTGACGAATGTTTGCCCATTTCAACGCCATCAAACACATCGGACACGGTTCGCAACTGGTGTATAAATCACAACCGGACAAGTCAAACGTTCCAAGCACTTGTCCCGCTTTTCTGATAGCGGAAACTTCCGCGTGGGCGGTCGGATCGTTGTCTTTTAAAACCTGATTGCAGGCGCCGGCGATAATTTGCCCGTCTTTCACAATCAAGGCGCCGAACGGCCCTCCTTTTTTAAGTAAGACATTTTCAGCGCTGCATTCTATCGCTTTTTTCATAAAATCTTGATGAGACATTTTTTCTTTTTTTTATGGTCAGGGTTTATTTAATCCACTTTTTGGCTTCTTCCAATTCTTCCGGAGTGTTAATGTCGGCAGGCGCTTCGGGGATCAGCTTCATTTCTTTTATCAACATAGCACGGATATACATACCGTTTTCCAAAGTGCGCAGTTGTTCAAGAGATTCTCGGGCTTCCAACAC
Source organism: Holdemanella biformis (assembly GCA_963611245.1). Classification (GTDB taxonomy): domain Bacteria; phylum Pseudomonadota; class Alphaproteobacteria; order CASFRQ01; family SAAU01; genus CASFRQ01. The sequence goes on along the minus strand of CAVDQP010000062.1, from coordinate 6,643 downwards.
ACCGACGGGAAGAGAGACGATTTTTCTTAAAGAAGATGCCTTGAAAACATAAATGCCGATATGGTGGTAAAAGTCGTGATTCGGCGTTTTTTCCGGATTGCGGATATAAGGAGCGGCGGCTCTGGTAAAATACAGGCAACGTCCTTCTTTTTCGCCGTCTCTTAACCCCATGACGATTTTGACGTTGTTGGGATTTTCAACGGATTCTTTATCTTTAAAAACCATACCGCACGTGGCGATGTCGCAGCCCGTTCTTTCCACCATTTCAATCAAAGGCAGGTTGACGCGCGGATCCACATTGATATTGTCGCCTTGGAAATTGACGACGATATCGTATTTCGTCCCTTGAGGATCCAATTCTTTCAGCGCGGCGGCAATTCTGTCCGTTCCGCTGGGAAGAGAAGGATCCGTCAGAACGGCTTTTGCTCCGAATTTGGCGCATTCGTCCAAAATCGCCTGATCTCCGGAGGCGATGACGACATCTCCCGGCATATATTTTCGAACATTTTCGTAAACTCTTTGAATCAAGGTTTTTCCGTTAATGTCCGACAAAGGTTTGTTCGGCAAACGCGTCGCCGCTAAACGGACGGGAATCATAGTGATGATATGGCTCATATTCTTTCCTTTTCAATCAGAGAGGGGTTTTATCATTATCATTCGGCGTTTTTGACAACAAGGAAAAAAAAGGATTTTTCGTATTTGTTTTTTTCCAAAAGTTGAGATACGTTCAAAAGATGTTAAAACTGAAACCTCATTATTTATAGTGTAATCTTGCTCAGTATATAAAATCAATCTTTGAAAATAAAGAATTATTTCTAAAAAAGAGCGGGTATTTTTATTGACAATCAACGAGGCTTTCTTTAATCTGAAATCAGAATACAGAAACAAAGTTTTGTGTATAAGAGGAGAAAAAAATGGACGGAATCACTTTAATTGTCGTTGCTTTGATTTTTTTGGCGGTCGTTTTTATCCGTTTCGGTATCGTTATGGTCAATCAAGGGTTTGAATATACGATTGAACGGTTCGGCGAATATGACAGCACTTTAAGACCGGGATTGCATTTTATTTTCCCGTTTTTTTATCGAGTCGGCGCTAAAGTCAATATGAAAGAACAGGTGGTGGACGTCCCTTCTCAAGACGTGATTACGCGGGACAATGCAATGGTGAAGGTCGACGGCGTCGTTTTCTTTCAAATTTTGGATCCGGTAAAGGCGGCTTATGAAATTACAAATTTGAAGGTTGCTTTGCTGAATTTGGTAATGACCAATATTCGAACGGTGATGGGCAGTATGGATTTGGACGAACTTTTATCTCAACGGGACATTATCAATCATAAGCTTTTAAGCGTTGTTGATGATGCAACGGGGCCTTGGGGCGTCAAAATCACCCGTGTGGAAATTAAAGACATTTCTCCTCCCAAAGATATTGTGGATTCCATGGCGCGTCAGATGAAAGCGGAACGGGATAAACGTGCGCAAATCCTTGAATCTGAAGGGTTAAAACAATCGCAGATTTTGAAAGCCGACGGTGAAAAACAAGCGGCGATTTTATCGGCCGAAGGGCGCCGGGAAGCCGCGTATAAGGAAGCGGAGGCGCGCGAACGTTTGGCTCAGGCGGAAGCAAAAGCAACGGAAATGGTTTCAAAAGCGATTTCCGAAGGAAACGTCAATGCCGTCAACTATTTCATCGGAATGAAGTATATTGACGCTTTACAAGCTATGGCAAAATCTCCGAATCAAAAAGTTTTGATGTTGCCGATTGAAGCGACGAATGTTTTGGGCTCTTTGGCGGGTATCGGTGAAATTGTCAAGGAAACTTTTGGAAAAGACAATCCTGTTGTCCCCAAAAAATAAGGCGGGACAACGGGTTGTAAATAAGGACAAAATAAAATGGAAATTCTGTATTGGCAATGGATTGTTTTGGGAATTATTCTGGTTATCAGTGAAATTCTGACCCCTGGTTTTTTCTTTATGTGGATGGGATTGGGCAGTTTGTTGACCGGTGTTGTCGCTTATTTTATCACGGGTCTGCATTTTGCGGCCACGGGCAGTTTGTTTGTGTTGTTTTCAATCATCTTTTGTTATTTCGGAAGAATTTTTTATAAAAAAAGTTCTCGCGAATTGCATAAAAGCACTTTGAATCAAAGAGGCAGACAATACATCGGACAAAAATTCACAGTAGAGGAAGGAACCATCAACGGCGTCGGTAAGGTCAAAGTCGGCGATTCTGTTTGGCCGTTTCGTTCTTCAAAAGAATATAACGCCGGCGATACCGTTGAAATTAAAGATGTGGACGGCATTACGCTTTTGGCGGATTGAACGGAATGTTTTTAAAAAAAGTTTTAAGGTGAAGGCTTGTCTTCTTTGCACAAATAAAAAAGGATAAAAGAGGTTAAAATGCGAAACATATTTAAAAGAGACTGTTTTTTATTGTTTTCTTCTACGGAGAGGTTGGATAGAATTTCATTCGTTATCTCTTTATTCGGGATAGAGTTTGTTTATATCTTTTTCTTTTCTGTTTTTTTCTCTTTGTTTGGAACGGACGGATTTTTTCCAATCTCCGCGGAGGCTTTTTTCTGTGTTGGTTTTTTATGGGTGTTGGTTTGTTCGTATATTCTGTCCAATCTGGCGGTCAAAAGGGCGCGAGATATCGGTTCGAACGGAGAAATTTGCCGGTTTATGGTGGGTGTTTTCAGCACTTTTTACTTTTTGGACGCTTCGCAACGCGTGTTTTTTACAACTCTTTTCGGAAGAAATTGGGACCTGTGGTCGCCGCTTTTTAACTGTTTGTCCGTTTTGTTGGCGGCAGGTGTGCTGACGCTGATGCTGTGGCCCGGAAATAAGGGAAAAAACAAATACGGAATGCCGCCTGAAAAATGGCATTGCACAGGCCGGTTCGGTGAATAAAAAAAGTCCGCCGCTTTCTTTTTTTAAGAAAGCGGTTTTTTATTTTGTCAGAGACATAAAATTGTATAAAAATTTGTCAAATAATTATTGAAAAGCTTTAAAAAATGGTTTACAGTAAAAAATACCAAAGAAAATATTAGAGAAAGGATAACAAATGAATCAAACTTCTTTAACGCTTATCGGAGGTAACAATCCTAATCAAATCGGCGCAAATTCAATGCTTTTGACGCATAAGGACAATAAAGGCAAAACAAATGTTTTGGTTGATTGCGGCTTGATGTTTTCGGATAAAATTTCTCAGGAGTTTGACAGGATTATTCCTAATTTTTTACCTTATATGGATAAAGTGGACGGTATTTTACTGACACACGGGCATTTGGATCATATCGGCGCCGTTGTGGATTTTGTCCGCTTGGCGCAGGAAAAAAATATATATGTGCCGCCGATTTACGGAACGCCTTTTACTTTGGGCGTGTTGCACGAATATGCGCAAAAGTCGAATATGGTTGATCCGGATTCGTTTGATGTTTATCCCGTCAAAACGGGCAAAGAAAATGCTTTTTATGTCGGTTCTTTGAAAATTGAAGCGTTGCCTGTGTCTCATTCCATTCCGGATTCCGTCGGGTTTTATGTGGAAACGCCGACGTCTCATATTCTTTTTTCAGGAGATTATAAACTGACGCAGGATATGAAACTGGGACACGTTTTTGATTTTGATCGGTTGGGAGAAATTCTGAAAACCAGAGGAATTGATTACTTTATTGACGATTCCACGCGTTCAGGGCTGAATAGCGATACTTTAACCGAAACAAAAGCGCTGGAGGGGTTGACGGCTCTTTTTGAAAAACACAGAAATCAGCGCATTATCGCTACGATGATCGGCACGAATATGGAACGGCTCAGTTCGTTTAACAAAGCGGCGGCGGCTGTCGGAAAAAAGGCTGTTGTTTTGGGCGGCGGCGCGATTCTGTCCAATTATGAAATTTTGCGCCGTCAGGATTTTTACCATCCGGAAGATTTCCCGTTGCCGATTATCCCGATTGCCAGATTGAAGGGGCAAGAAACTTTGGATCCTCAATTGCAAGCTGTTTTGGTGACGGGCAGCCATATGGAACCCGATTCTTTTACGGAAAAACTGTTGAGTAACAAAACCAGTTTGCCGAACGAAAGTAAATCCGATGTCTTTGTAAATTTGCAAGGCTATATCCCCGGCAATGAAAAAGAATATACCTGTCTGATGAATCGTATGGCTCAAATGCATAATGATGTTTATATGCCGAAAGAGTTGCCCGATAAAATATCGCGTGTTCAGATTAACAATCAGGTTTACAGTTCCGGCCATGCTTCCGGAAAGGAAAAATCGGAAATTTTGTATCCTTTCTTAAAAGAAAATAACAGCAGGGAAATGACGGTCATTCCCGTTCACGGAACGAAAGAGCATATTCAAATAATGAGAAAAAGAGTGCTTGACGCCGGTTTGAAAGTTTCTGTTTATCCGGAAAGCCATGTGTTGGATTTGTCCGATAATCGATTGGCGGATACGGGAATGGAGGTGCCTGTCAAATATATCGGCGTGCATGAAACGGAAAGAAATACTATCGGAAAAGAAACGACGGAATTGAATGATGCTAAATATTATTCTTTCCAACTTTCTTCCAACGGAAAGATTTACGCGGATAAAATGCAGGTCGTTTTCCCCGATTCGCAGGTAAAACACGGGAAAAATGATTTGTTGCGCCTTATCAACCGCGTGAAAAAAGTCCAGAAGGATAAATAATTTTATGTTGAAAACGCAGAAAAACAGCGCTTTTGAAAATAAAATAGCCTGTAAAGAGGAAAAAAATAAAAAATATGCTTGACAAGCATAAATAAGAATGGTATTTTAAGTATACTAACGCCAAGCGTATAGGTAAAAAGCTTCTGAAATATTTTTTCGGAAGCTTTTTTTATGCTTATCGGGCAAAAAATAAGTTTTATATCAAGAGGATTTGAAATGAAAAAATCAAAACCTGTAAAAATAATCATTCCGACCGTGTTTCGTCCGTTATTAAAAGAAAAAATCAGGTATAAGCTTTATTACGGCGGCAGAGCCGGAGGAAAAAGTTACGCGTTCGCGGACAGTCTGTTATTAAAAGGAAGAATGGAAAAGCTTTTTATTGTTTGCGTCAGGGAAATTCAAGAAAGCATTAAAGAGTCGGTTTACAAGCTGTTGTCCGACAGAATTGAGACGCTCGGGCTGACGGATTATAAAATTTTTCAACGCAAAATAGAAAACAGTGTGACCGGAACGCGTATCATCTTTAAAGGGTTGCGCGATCAAGACGCCGGAAAAATCAAATCTTTGGAGGGGGCGGATCTGTGCTGGATAGAAGAAGGACAATCTATCACAAAAAAATCTTGGGATATTTTGGATCCGACAATTCGTAAAGAAAATTCGGAAATTTGGATTTCCATGAACCGAGAGGCGGAAAATGACGCTCTTTGGACTGTTTTGGGCGCGCACCCCGATAAAAGAACGCTGGTTCGAAAAGTCAACTATACGGACAATCCTTTTTGTCCGGAAGAAATTAAATTGCAGGCGCAAAAATGTTTGCAAACAAGGCCTTTGGAATATCCGCATATCTGGCTGGGTGAACCGAAAAAACAAGCGGATATGGCGTTGATTTCCTCCGATGTTGTTTTAAAGGCTTTTGAAGTAAAAATGTTTTCTTCTTCCAGTCCTTTGGTTATCGGAGTGGATATCGCGCGTTTCGGATCCGATAAAACGGCTTTGTTTTATAGAAAAGGTCGCTACGGATTTAAAATTGAATTTTTGGACAGTATGGATACGGTAGAGGTGGCAAATCATCTGACGGCGATTATTAAAACGTGTCACCCGACACGAATTTTTCTGGATTTGGGAAATACGGGCGCCGGCGTTTATGATATTTTGAAGGACAGAGGGTATGGAGAAATTATCCGCGGCGTTAATTTCGGCGCTAAGGCCTTTTTGGCGGATAGATATGTCAATAAACGCGCGGAAATGTGGGATGCTGTTCGATGCTGGTTGTCGGCGGAAGAACTGCCTGTGCAGTTGCCGAAATCCGATGTGTTGTTGGAAGATTTAATCGGGATTCAAAAAAAATACGATACATACGGCCGATTGCAGTTGGAAAGCAAGGAAGACATACGAAAAAGGTTGGGCCGTTCGCCGGATATCGGAGACGCTTTGGCTTTGACTTTTGCGGAACCCGTCAAAGATTTGGGAGAACCAAAGCTGTATGACAGTGGAAAAGTTTATATTGAAGATTTATTCAAGCAAAAAAAGAAGATGGTTTCTTGGTAACAAAAGCGTTTTTTATGCAATCTTTTTTCAAAACAAAGATAGGCTGTCACTTTCCTTTTTTTATAAACGGGAGAAAAAGTATATGAACAGATTTAAAAAATGACTGGACAAATGAAATAGATTTATTATTATTAGAAAATATTTGAACGAAGTTAGAAGGAAATGTTAAAATGACACAAAATAAAATAACACATTTTTTTAAAAAAACATCTCCTTTTAACTTGTGTTGGGATAATGGATTATCTTGTTTTGACTTTATGGTTGATTATTTTAGGAAAACTTGAAAAGATATTTCCTGTTTTGAATAATTTTTATTTATTTTATTTCTTTTGGTGTCTCACTTGATTTTTACTTTTATGATTTATTTTTTCTCAGCGTGAGAGATATATGAATAAGATGCAAGATGTTAGGT
>CAVDQP010000061.1:0-7296 GCA_963611245.1 Holdemanella biformis | reverse complement strand
GTATAAAAACTCAAGGACAGGAGTAAAAGCATGCAAAAGATTCCTACCCATCTGGCAATTATTTTGGACGGCAACGGACGTTGGGCGAAACAAAGAGGATTGCCCCGAACGGCCGGCCATTTAGAAGGGGCCAAAAACCTTGAAAAAATGGCAAAAGTCGTGAAGAATAAAGGAATTAAGTATTTGACGGTCTTTTGTTTTTCTACCGAAAATTGGAATCGGCCGGCGGGAGAAGTGTCCATGCTGATGAATTTATTCCGTGAGTATTTGAATAAAGACGCTTCAAAGCTTGTTGACGCGGACGTTCGTCTTCATTTTATCGGGGACAGGTCTCGTTTTGGAAACGATATGTCGTCGAAAATGGACGAATTGGAAAAAAAGACGGAAAAAAACGACGGTTTTCATCTGGTTTTGGCGTTGAATTACGGCGGACAGGCGGAAATTGTGTCAGGTGTTCGAAAAATTGCTCAAAAAGTAAAAGAAGGAACTCTTTTGCCGGAAGAAATCAATGAAAGCACCGTTGCCGATAATCTGTGGACGGCGGGGATTCCTCAGGTGGATTTGATGATTCGAACGGCGGGAGATATTCGAATCAGCAACTTTCTTTTATGGCAGTTGGCGTATGCGGAGCTGTATTGGACAAAAGCGCCTTGGCCCGCGTTTAATGAAGAAGAACTGAACCTCGCTTTGGACGATTTTACATCGCGGGACAGACGTTTCGGATCTATTAAAGAGGCGTGACGGCATAGGTAAAAAATCAGACATCGAATTAGGTAAAAAACGTAAAACATAAAAGAGGATTTAATGATAAAAAGTAATTTGCTTTTAAGATTATTGTCGGCGGCGATATTGATACCGGTTGTGTTGGGCGCCGTTTTTTACGGTAATCCGTATTACAATATTTTAATCGCCTTGATGGGCGCTTGTATGGGTTGGGAATGGGAAACGATGGTTCGCGGCAAATTTTCCCCTCTCGGTATGATTATCGGAACGGCGGCGGTGATAGTCTCTTTCACCACGGCGGAAATGCCGGAGGTGTCTTTATTGGTGATTTTGGCGGCCGCGGCAATAGTTTACTTTAAGTCCGAAAAAAATGTCTTGTTGACTTTCGGAACATTTTACGTCGGTTTGCCTGTGGCTTCCATGATTTATATTTATTATATCAAAGACGCAACAAGCGTGGATATCGTGTTATGGTTGCTGTTTGTTATTTGGGCGACGGATACGGGCGGCTATATTGTCGGAAAAACGGTCGGCGGTCCGAAATTGTTGCCGAAAATCAGTCCGAAAAAAACATGGGCCGGTCTTATAGGCGCGATGATTTTTGCAGGAGGCGTATCTTACGGTTTTGCTCTGTTACGTGAAGTAGAGGGCTTTTCTCCGATGTTGCTGGCTGGAATCGGCGCTGTGATGGCGGTTATTTCTCAAGCGGGTGATTTTTTTGAATCTTGGATTAAAAGAAGATTAAATTTGAAAGATTCCAGTCAACTGATTCCGGGACACGGCGGTATTTTTGACAGAGTGGACGGATTGTTGTTCACGGCGCCGGTTGTGGCGGCTATCTTGATTTTTATCAATTTGGGTATTTTGCCGTAAAAATTTTAGAAAAGGAGCGTTTTTGAAGATTTTTTCTGTTGAAACGGTTTTTTATGTTTCGGTAAAAAATGTTAAATTAAAATAAAACTGGATTTTGAAAATGACGGAAATTTTAACTTTTGTTCAATATCTTATCGCTTTTTTGGCGGTGCTGTCGTTGATAGTCGTTGTGCATGAATGCGGACACTTTTTTGTGGCTCGTTTTTTCGGTGTCAAGGTTGAAGAATTTTCTTTCGGCTTCGGCAAAGAATTATGGGCTAAAACGGATAAAAAAGGCACCAGATGGAAAATATGTCTTATTCCGTTGGGCGGCTATGTGAAAATGTTGGGAGATGAAGACGCCTCCAGTTCTTCTTATTCTTTAGACAAGGTGCCGGAAGGTGAACGAAAGTATACTTTTGCGGGACAAGCGCGGTGGAAACAGGCGTTGATTATCGTCGCCGGCCCCGCGATGAACTATGTTTTTGCGATTATTTTGCTGATGGGATTGTTTATGACGGTGGGCGAAGTTAAATTTCCGCCTGTTATCGGCGGCTTGATGGACGGGTATCCGGCTCAGACGGCGGGATTGCAGATAGGCGACCGGATTTTAACCGTGAACGACAAGGAAATAAACGATTATACGGATATCAGTCGCATTGTTCAAATTTCCGATTACGGGCGGCCTTTGACCATCAAGGTGTTGAGAAACAAAGAAACTTTGTCTTTCACATTGCTCCCGAAACAGGAAGAAGGCGATAATAAAATCCCTCTCATCGGGATTCAATCTTCCGCGCAAACGGAAGTCAGCTTTAACAGACTGAATCCGTGGGCGGCGTTTAAGTTGTCTTTGAAATTCGCCTATGATATGACAAAAGACACTTTGACTTATTTGGGGCAGGTTTTAACAGGGTCGCGTTCGGCGAAAGAAATGCGGGGCCCCGTCGGAATCGCGGAAGCGTCGGGAGATGCTTCCAAAGAGGGCGGATTAAGCTTTTTGCTGTTTATCATACAGATTTCTTTGGGAGTAGGCTTTATGAATCTGTTGCCGGTGCCGGTTTTGGACGGCGGGCATTTGCTGATTTACTTGATTGAAGGTCTTATCCGTCGCCCGTTGCCGGAAAAAGTTCAAAAATTTTTGATGAGTATAGGACTTTTTGTTCTATTGGGTTTATTTTTGTGGACAATGGCGTTGGATATCCCTAGAATTATCCAAAGAGTATTTTTGAAATGAAAAAAATTGTGACTTTTTGGGTTTTTGTTTTTCTTATCGGGTGCGGTGTGCAAGCCGCTTTTGCCCAAGGGGTCGTGCGCCATTTTCAAACAAAAGGAAACAGCCGGATAGAGCCGGAAACTATTTACTCTTATCTTGCCGTTCAAGAGGGAGAGCCGGTGACGGAGGAGGCTATTGATAAAAGTGTCAAGGCGTTGTTTTCTACGGGATTGTTTGCCGATGTGAATATTTCGGTCGAAGGCGATTTGCTGATGGTGCGCGTGGTTGAAAATCCCGTTGTCAATCAAATTTATTTTGAAGGCAACGACAAGCTGGACGAAAAAACTTTGACGGCGGAAATTCAATTAAAGCCCAGAGGCGTTTATACAAAGGCGAAAATTCGTTCGGATACGGAAAGAATGTTGGAATTGTATCGCAGTGTCGGGCGGTTTAACGCGACGATTTCTCCGAAAATTATTGAAAGAGAGCATAATCGCGTCGATGTCGTTTTTGAAATTGACGAAGGAAAACCCGCTTATGTGCGGAAAATTTCTTTTTTGGGAAATAAAGAATTTTCGGACGATGATTTAAAAGATAAATTGATAACAAAAGAAAAAAAATGGTATCGATTCTTTTCTTCCACGGACACGTATGATCCTCAAAGGTTGGAATTTGATCAACATCTTTTGCGCAGTTTTTATTTGTCTAGAGGCTATATAAACTTTCAAGTGGAAGATGTTCTGGTTGAATTGGCGCCGGATAAGCAATCCTTTTTAGTCACTTTTGACATTCGGGAAGGTCACAGGTATCGCGTGGCCGAAGTGGGCGTTTCTTCTTCTTTGCCGAAAATCGATAAAAAAGATTTGGTAAAGCTGATTGAGGTAAAAACCGAAAAATATTATTCTTCAAAGGATATTGATTCGACTTTGGAAGCTATGACGGACTTTTTGGGTCAACAGGGATATGCTTTTGTTGAAATAGAGCCGCGTTTGTCTCCTGACGAAAAAAATAAAACGGTGAAGGTCGGTTTTGAAGTCAAAGAAAGCGAACGCGTATTTATCAACCGGATTAACATTATCGGCAACACGCGGACGTTGGATAAGGTGATACGCCGTGAAATGCGATTGCAGGAAGGCGATGCCTTTAATGGCGAAAGGTTGAGAAAGTCTAAACAAAATATTGAAAATCTCGGTTATTTTTCAAAAGTGGAAATGGACACAAAACCGGTGGACGGGGTTGCGGATAAAACGGATATTGTTTTGAATGTTCAGGAAAAACCGACCGGTTCTTTAAGTTTCGGCGTCGGTTGGTCGACGTATGACGGCGCTTTGTTGGATATCGGCATTCAAGAACGCAATCTTTTGGGTAAAGGGTATATTCTGGGGGCGTCGGCGTCGATTTCCGAAAGTGACATAGTCTATGACATCAGCTTTACGGATCCTTATTTTTTGGATTATAATCTGTCTTTCGGCGTGAATCTTTTCCATATACAAAGAGATTATAAAAACACCAGCTCTTATGATTCGGAAATGAATGGCGGCACTTTGAATCTCGGGTGGGATTGGACGGATTATCTATCTCAATCCACGTCCTACACGTTGCAGCAGGACAGAATTTCAAACGTGGATTCCGACGCTTCTCTTTTAATCAAGGAACAAGAAGGAAGCAGCATTGTTTCCATGATAGGACAGACGTTGACTTACGACAGGAGGGATAATCGTTTTAATCCGACGGAAGGATATGTGTTGACCTTGGGCACGGATTTGGCGGGTATCGGCGGAGATACACGGTTTGCACGCGTGACGATGTCCGCTGTTCAATATTTTTCTCTTTGGGACGAATTTATCGTGTCTTTTTCCGGAACAGCCGGATATATTAAAGGTATTGGACAAAATTTGCTGATTAGTAATCGGTTTTTCTTGGGAGGCGGCAACTTGCGCGGTTTTGAATCCGGCGGTGTCGGCGCCGTCACGAAATATAATGACGATTTTTTGGGAGGCGATTGGCGTGCCACGGCTTCCGCTCAGTTGACTTTTCCTTTGGGCTTGCCGAAGGAAGTGGGCTTGACCGGTAAAGTTTTTGTGGACACGGGTGTTTTGGGCCGCCCTGTCGGGTTGGATAAAAGTCAGTATTACTATTCTTCAAAACCCAGAATGTCTATCGGTTTTGGGTTGATTTGGAGATCTCCGATGGGACCTATCAACATTGATTGGGGGTTCCCTGTCATAAAAGAAAAATATGACAAAAAAGAAATATTTAGGTTAAACTTTGGAACAGGATTTTAGAAAATGAAAAAAAATTATTCTTTCTTAGTGGTTGGTATTGTTTTGGCGGCTTTAATCGGAGCCGTCGCTTCGAATATTTACAATGATAAGAAAATTTCCGATCAATTGCAGAAATTGTCGGCTGTGCAAAAGACAAAAGAGACTGCCTTATCTGAAGAAAAGGGTGTTTCGGGACCGAAAATCGGCGTTTTGAATATGCTGGTGGCGGCGCAAAATGCAAAAGTGTATCAGTATGTTTTGGCGGAAAAAGCAAAATACGAAGAAAAGTATCAGAAAGAATTTGACGCCGAAAAAAAACAGTTACAGGAAAAAGAAACCGCTCTGGTGAAAAAAAGAGACGAGTTAAACAAGGACGGCGCTCAGCTGGCGAGCGAGCAGGCGGATATCGCGCGGTCTGTTTTTGAAGAAAAACAAAAGCAGTATCAGAAACGAGTCGCGGATTTCCAAAAAGAAGTGGAAGCTTTCCAAAAAAGCGCTCAGGAACTGCAGGAAAAATACACGCAGAAAGCGCAAAAGTTGGCAAAGTCCGCGGAAGAAGCTTCCAATGAAATTGTCAAGGCGACCGAAAAAGTGTTGACCAAAATCAATGAAGAAGAAAAATTTGATTTGATTTTGAATCAAACGGCGCTTGTTTTTTATTCGGATGGGGTGAACATCACGGACAGATTTGTAAAAGGGTTGGACGAAGTCATTCAAAAGGTTGACTTCAAAGATCCGGAAAAACAAACTCTTTAAACTTTTTGAATTTAATAAAAGTTTAATTTTTCTTTTGGAAAAAAATACAGTAACATCTTCGGAAAAAAGGAGTAAAGAACAATGTCCGACAGTCGGTTTTTTAAAAAAGCACCATCGCTGACGCTGGCTCAAATCATTGAAATAACAGGCGCTCGTCTTGCGGGCGAGGGGGATTTGTCTCGCCTGTTTGATGATGTCCAAGGGTTGGATAAAGCCACGGAAAAAGATGTGTCATGGATGTTTGTTGCCTCAATGAAAGAGGAATTGACGCATTGCAAGGCGGGCGCTTGTCTTGTCGGCGAAGAATTTGCTCCTTTTGTTCCGAAAGAAACGATTTGTTTGATTTGTCAGGATCCGCACAGATCTTACGGTTTGTTGTCGCAAGCTTTTTATCCGGTTGAGGTGACCGGCGTTATCAGTGAAAAGGCCTTTGTTGACGATTCGGCGGTTATCGGAGAAGAAAGCCGGATTGATGCCGGCGCCTATATCGGTCCTCATGTCGTTTTGGGAAAAAGATGCCACGTTTATCCGAACGCGGTTGTTCTGGACGCCGTGCAAATGGGCGATGACTGCATTATCGGCCCGAATGCGACGGTCAGTCATTGTTTGGCCGGCAATAAAGTTTATATTTATGCCGGTGCTCAAATCGGACAGGACGGATTCGGCTTTGCCATGAATGCGCAAGGGCCGGTGAAAGTTGTCCAATTAGGGCGCGTGATTATCGGAAATGATGTGGAAATCGGCGCAAATACAACGGTTGACAGAGGCGCTATGGGCGATACGGTGATAGGAAACGGCGTTCGTGTGGATAATCTGGTGCAGATTGCGCACAATGTTAAAGTCGGGGATAATTGCGTTTTGGTTTCGCAAGTCGGCATTGCCGGCAGCACAGAGCTGGAACCTTTTGTTGTTTTGGCGGGACAAGCGGGCGTGGTCGGTCATATTAAAATCGGCGCCGGGTCGCAAATTGCGGCGCAGTCCGGTATTTTACAAAACGTTCCCGCGGGATCAAAGCTGATGGGATCTCCGGCCGTTCCGTTAAAAGAGTATTTCAGACAAATCGTGACGTTGCAAAAATTGGCTCAACAAAAGAAAAATAAAGGAGAATAAGTATGTCAGAAGTTCAGGAAAATTCCTCATCTCAACAAAATGCGGAAGTTTTGGAATCTTGCGGCATCAAGGAAATTTTGTCCATGTTACCGCATCGGTATCCGTTTTTGTTGATTGACAAAGTTGAAGATATTGTCAAAGGGCAATCCGGAAAAGGAATAAAAAACGTAACGATAAACGAACCGTTTTTTCAAGGACACTTTCCGGAAAATCCCGTTATGCCTGGAGTTTTATTGGTTGAAGCTTTGGCGCAAACATCGGCGATTGTTGTTTTGTCCGGTTTTAAAGGGGAAGATGATTTTTCAAAATACGGCGTTTTTTTTATGACCGTAAATAATGTGAAATTCAGAAAACCTGTTTTGCCGGGGGATACGTTGG
>CAVDQP010000060.1:3458-7363 GCA_963611245.1 Holdemanella biformis | reverse complement strand
AGCCTGCCGAAAGAGTATTCGGATTTTAAATGGGCTGAAAAAAAGCTTCCCATTTTACGAGACACCGTCGCTTACGTTTCCCGTTCAAAAGAAGGGAAACAAGCCTTTTCACTTTTTAACAAACAAAAAGGCGTTTTGGTGCTTTGTGAACAAACGGCAGACGATATTATTTTCGAAACGTCGATGCAAAGAGGCAAAAATAATTTATTCTTAAACTCAAGACAGGACAACTTTTATATTTTAGGACAAAATTACAATGACAAGCCTGTTATTCTTCTGTCTTCCCTGAACAGCCGATTGGACGAAACTCTTGTTCACGAGCTGACGCATCGCATTGAAAGTGTCACGCCCTTTTCTTCTTCTCCTTTATTTACGGAACTTTGCGACTTTTATGAAAGAAGCTCTTCCGATATTGTAAAAAAGCACGCGGACATCATTCGTGTATTGACTCAAAGGGGCGTTTACTCGCCGCATCAATTCCACTCGGAAATGTTTGCTCGCCTGAATGAAGAAAAATACAAAAACCCGAAAGTTTTCAGAGAAAAATTTCCTTTGCTTCAAATATTTTACGACGACATTGTTTCGCCGTATGTCAACGCGGTTCTTCACAATCGAACGACGGAAAAAATCTTTTTTGACTCTTTGATGAAAAAGCCGCTTATGTCTCCAAAAATGCAAAAAGAATTTGACGATTTGAAAAGCGAAACGGCGGGCTTTGTTTCAATGTTTTCAAAAGCTCTGCAAGATCCGTTTACCTACCCCGGGATTACTTTAAAATACCAGCTGTATAAAACCGACGAAGCCTATTTTGTGAACAGAGCAGGTTTTGTGCTTTCCGGCACATTACAAAGAAGATTGGAAAAAGGCCTTTCTTTCTGCCGGAAAAGAGAAGAACAAAAAAAGCAGAAAAAAGAAAAATCCTCTTTTTCGACACTTTCTTCTTTTTTCAATCAGACGGAAGAGGCGTGGTTTTTTTCCGACGAATACCAAATGTTTAATAATCAGAAAGCTCTCAAAAGAAAAGAACAGATGAAGGATCAAACCCCTCCCCCTCAAGGAAAAATACAGCTTTTAGACACTCTTTTGCAAAACAAAAAGAACAACGGCCGGTAACGGATCAAAAAGGAAAAGCGCGCCTTTTAGAAAATTTTTTATCTTAAAAGCTTTCTTCCGCCAGAAGCGTTGTTTCTTCTTTTTTCAAAAAGCTTTCTTCGCCGCCGATGGCTTTATAAAAAGCAACGATATTTTCATACAAAGCGCCGTTGGACGTTATCATTTGTTCTTGCGCCGACAGACGCCTCTCTTCCGCGTTTAAAACATCTGTGTATTCCACTAACCCGTTTTCATACATATTTCTGGTTAAATCCGACGCTTTCCGCATTTGAAAATACGCCTCGCGAGCGGAAAAGTTTCTTTCCTGCTCCGTCTCTAACGCCAATAAGGCGTCTCTGATTTGACCGGCTGCCGACAAAAGTGCCTGTTCATACGCGATTTTTTGTTCTTCTTTCAAAGCTTCCTGCAACTTGACATTACCCCACAAAGCGCCGAAATGGAAAATCGGCAAAGAGATTTGCGGTAAATAACTGTATCCGTAGCTGTTTTTTTGAAATAAATCTGAAGAATGTAAAGATTGCAATCCCAAAAGCCCCGACACGCTGACTTTCGGGAACATATCCGCAATCGCCGCTCCGACCGCCGCATTTTGAGCGATTAAAGCTTCCTCCGCCGCTCGAACATCGGGTCTGTTCCGCACAACGGACAACGGCAAATCATACAGTTTTTGCAAATCGTATTCAAACGGACGATTGATTAAATTGACTGTTTTTTTATTAAGGACAGACTCCAGTTGCTTTGGCAACTTGCCCGCCAAAAGAGCCAAAGAATTTTTCAACGCTTCTTGCTGATAATATAAAGAAGGCAAAGCGGCTTTTGTGTTTTTGACAAGATACGCCGCCTGTGCGACATCGATTCTGTTGGTCAGTCCCGTTTCGTATTTATCAACCGTCAACCGGTAAATTTGCTCTTGATAGGCCAAATTTTCCTTCAAGCGCGCAATCTGTTCCTCTGTCGTGCGCAACCGAACATAGGTTAAAGCCACCTCCGCCATTAAAGAAACTCCGGCACTTTTCAAAGAATATAACGCCGATTTCAGATTTGCTTTTGCCGCCTCTTTGCGCCGACGAGTCCCTCCGAAAATATCAATCTCCCACGAGGCGTCCAACCCCAGTTGATAATAATCCTGCTTCACCAGATATTGCATATTTTTGCTTTCTTTGACGAAATTATATTTTCCCGAGGCGTCTATCTGCGGGAAAAAAGCAGCCGTCGCTATATCCATATTGGCTCTGCCCTGTAACAGACGAGCTATCGCCTGACGCAACGTCGGACTGTTTTCAAAAGAAACAAACAGTAATTCATTTAACACGGGATCTTGAAAATCCAAAGGCGTCCAAAGCGTTCCTTGTTCTTTTTTTGCCATGGAATTGTTTTTATTCCCGTCAGGATAGGCCGGAAAATCCAACGCTTTGGCTAATTCGGCGTCCGAAAAAAACATCGGTCTTTCATAATCCGGCCCCACAGAACAAGCTTGAAGAAAAATCGTTAAAACAACGCCGAAAAAAAATAAAAGACAAGATAGAAAAACAAAAGAGACCTTTCCTTTTTCATCGGTTGTTTTTTTCTTGCCAAAAGGCGTATTTGTGTTTTCTTTGAAAAAAATATTTTCTGATGTTTTGTCTCGAAGAATAATTTTGGGCATAGGACGGGACGGCCAGAATTTCACGGCTATCGTATCAAACAGAGCAAATAAAGACGGCACGAACAAAATCCCGACACAAGTTGCCGCAATCATACCGAAAAAGACGCTTGTTCCCATTGAAATTTGGCTGGCGGCTCCGGCGCCTGAAGCAAAAATCATCGGCATCACACCCAAAATAAAGGTCAAAGCCGTCATCACTACGGCTCTGAACCGTTCTCCCGCGCCTTTTAAGCAAGCCGATAAAATCCCTTCTCCCTTCTCTTTATAAGATTTAATAAACTGAACCATCAAAATGGCGTTTTTACTGGCCAATCCGATAAGCAGAACCATACCCAACTGCGCATAAATGCTTAACGGCAAATTCATCAGTTTGAGCCCTGAAAGCGCGCCTAAAATCGCAAAGATATTTGTAAAAATCACGGCGAAGGCAATCAACCAACTTTCATATAACGCCACCAAAAACAAATAGCCGAACAGAAAAGCCAAAGCAATCAAAATAAAGACCAATCCTTGCGTTTCGACTTCCTGCAAGCTCAGACCGGTCCAAGCGATTTCATATTGCGCCCCCAAGGAATCGACCAATTTTTGCACCTCTTTTATAGCTTCCCCCGTGCTGGCGGACGGAGCGGATTGCGCCGTCACGGACGCGGTCAGATATTGATTGAATCTGTCTATCGACTGCGGACGCATCACGGTCTTAAAATCGGCAAAATCTCTGACTTGAGCCAGATTTCCGTCAGAAGAAGGCACATATAAATTCAAAACTTCTTGCTCATCGGAACGATAAGCCGCGGCCGCCTGAACAATTACTTTATTCACCTGTCCTTTTAAAGGAATGTTATTGACATAGCGCGACCCCAGATTATTTTGCAATGTTTCAAAAAAATTCGATACCGGAATCAAAAAAGATTCCAACTTTGTTCTGTCCACTTGCAATTCCAAATGCGCGGAACCGGCGTCAAAAGTGCTGAATCCGTATAAAAACAACGGATTGTCGTTCATACCTTGTAACAGCTTTTCCAAAGCTTGCCCCAACTCGCTTTGAGAAGCACCCGTATTCAAAGCATTTAATTGAAAAGACAAACCATCGCTGTTGCCTACTCCCGGAATGGAAGGCAAAGCAAAAAAATTCACTTCCGCATCGGGA
>CAVDQP010000060.1:1261-3385 GCA_963611245.1 Holdemanella biformis | reverse complement strand
TCCGAATTTCAAACGCAATTTTTTACTGATAGCGGACAAAGACAATTCCGGCGTCTGACGATCGCTCCATGGTTTTAATCCGATAACAGCCATACCGATATTTTCTCCGGAACCTCCCAGCAAACTGGCGCCGGCAATCGACATATAATATTGCACGCCCGATTGGCGCAAAACGCCCTCTCCTAATTGCTTTAACAGTTTTTTAGTCCGATTGATGCCGGCGTTTTCCGGCAACTGCAAATTTGCAAATAAAACACCTTCGTCTTCTTGCGGAATAAAAGAACTCGGCACGATAAAAAACAACACCACAATCGCCGCCACCGCCGCAAAAAGAATCAAAAGCATCTTTTTTTGATGAACGCATAAGTATTTTGCCAAAAAAAGATAAATATTTTTTAACTTTTCCACAGTCTGATTAAATCCGTTAAAAAACGATTCTTTTGCTTTTTCAAGGACAAAAGGCTCTTTTTTCTCGTCTTTTTTTTCGTTTGTTTTTTCGTTTTTTTTCTCTTTTTCTTCTTGCTCTTTTTCTTGCCTTTGCCGGAAAAAAAGAGCACACAAAGCCGGCGATAAAGTCAACGCGTTCACGGCGGAAAAAGTCACCGCCGTCGCGATTGTCAAAGCAAACTGCTTGTAAATTTCTCCCGTCAGACCGGCCATCAAGCCGACCGGAATAAAAATAGACAAGAGAACAAAAGTCGTTGCAATAATGGAACTGCCGATATCCCGCATCGCTTGAACGGCGGCCGACAGAGAATTCATTTTTTCATATTGCATCAAATACTGCACCCGCTCGACCACGATAATAGCGTCGTCCACCACCAATCCGATTGCCAAAATCAAAGCAAACAAAGTCAATATATTGATGTTAAACCCTAAAACATAAATCACGGCAAAAGTGGCAATAAGAGACACCGGAATGGTTATCACCGGAATTAAAGTGGCTCTGATATCTTGCAAAAACAGATAGACCACTAAAACAACCAAGCCGAAAGTTATCAATAACGTTGAAATAATATTCAAGATGGACGCTTTGACAAACAATGTGGAATCATAAGCGATTTGAAAGTCCATATCCTTTGGAAAAGTTTTTTTCAATTTTTCCATTTGCGCTTTGATATTTTTCATCGTTGTCAAAGCGTTGGAATTCGGGGCCTGACTTAACGCGATAATGACGGACGGGGAATTGTTGTAAGAAGCGGACACCTGATAATTATCGGCGCCCAATTCCACGGAAGCGATATCCTTTAACCGAACCAAACCGCCGTTCGGACCTGTCGCTACGATAATTTCCTGAAAATCCGCCACATCGTTCAACAACCCTTTTGCCGTCAGATTTAACACTCTGTCGGCGCCTTTATCCGCGGGCGCCGATCCGATAGAACCGACAGCCGCCTGAATATTCTGGCTTTTCACGCTTTGCACGACATCATTGCCGGACAATCCCAACGCCGCCATTTTAACCGGATCCAACCAAACACGCATACTGTATTGAGGCCCGTAGATATTGACGGAACCAACGCCTTGAACTCTGGCCAACGGATTTTGAAGATTGGTATACGCAAAATTGCTTAAAAACAAGCCGTCATAAGTCTTATTCGGCGATTCCAACACCAAAAAGGCCAAAATATTTGCCGATTGCGTTTCAACGGACAAGCCTTCCTGCGTCACCACCTCCGGCAAAAGAGCCGTCACTTGTTGCAATCTGTTTTCCACCTTGACTTGCGCCATATCCGGATCCGTGCCTATGTCAAAAGTCACGGTCAGTTTATATTCTCCGTTATCCGATGAAGTGGAAGACATATACAAAACGCCGTCCACACCATTGATTTCATTTTCTATCGGCACGGCCACCATATCCACCAAAACGGAAGCGCCCGCCCCCGGATAATTCGCAGTAACGATAATCTGCGGCGACGTGATATTCGGATATTGCGATACCGGCAAAACAACCAAGCTGATAATCCCCGCCAAAATCATCAAAACGGCAACAACTCCCGAAAAACGAGGCTTTAAGATAAAAAATTCAGAAAAATTCATTTAGAGCGCTCCTTTTCTTGCAGTTCTTCTTTGCTTTTTTCCAAAGTTGAAAAATCAGAAAAAGCACTGTCCTCAATCCTAATT
>CAVDQP010000060.1:0-1251 GCA_963611245.1 Holdemanella biformis | reverse complement strand
CCTAATTATTTTAACCTTTTCTCCCTCTTTCAAAGAGGAAGTCATTCCTTTGACAATCAAATCTCCCGTCTGCAAACCGCCGTTTTTGCCTATCACATAGTCGTTATTCAAAGAAGCTTCCACCTTCACTTTTTGTTTGAAAACTTTGTCATCGCGGACCAAAAAAACGAAATCCCCGTCCGGCGATAAAGACACCAGATTTTTGGGAAGTAAAAAGCCTTCCGTTTTTCTTTCAATCTCGACTGAGACATACGCTCCGGAAAGTAAACTTTCTTCTTTGTTTTCAAAATCGGCATACATTTTGACGGACGACGTTTTGACAGATGCCGCGTTATCCGCATACGCTATTTTCCCTTCAAAATCATATTGCCGACCGTTCGGCAGAATTAAACCGACTTTTTCGCCCGCGCGGAATCTTTTGGGAACGGTTAAATACTCTTTAACCGGCACGGAAAACACCACCCGAATAGGGCTTTGTTGAATAATACGCCCCAAAGAAGCGCTTTGAGGCGACACATAATTCCCCTTTGTCACAGGAATATTTCCCAACCGTCCGGCAATCGGTGCTTTAATAACCGTATAGTCTAAATTCACTTGCGCGGAAGACAACGCCGCTTGAGCCCCTTTTAAAGACGCCTGCGCCGCCGAAAAATCGGCTTGAGCTTTTTCCAATTCCGTTTTCGAAACGGCTTGAGATTTTGTTTTTCTTATTCGTTCCAAATAGCTGGCAGCGTTATCCAAATCCGCCTTAGCTTTGGCGACATTGGCCTGCGCCTGTTTTTTTGCCGCCACATAAGCGCTTTTTTCTATTAAAAAAAGGACATCTCCTTTTTGAACCGTTTGTCCGCCTTGGACATTTACCTTTTCAATAAAACCGGAGATAAACGGCACCAAACTGACCTCATGAATCGGCTCTACGGTTCCGATATAAGTGCTTTTCAAAATAATTTTTTGCAAAGCCGTCCGCTTGACCTCAACCGAGGCGGATTGTCCCCGTTGTGCAGGCGTTGAAACAGATTCGGAGGATAAAGCTTTCTGGTTTTGCGCCGGATTTGATTGAAACTTTTCTAAAAAGACAGAACCGTATTTCAAAAAACCGAAGCACAAAATAAAAACACAAAGAATAAAAAAAAGAAACGACCCGAATGTTTTTTGCCGCATGACCTCTCCCCTTTCATGCCAAAAGAAAACTCCCTTGTTTTACTTTAGAAGCATATCGGCGCCGTTGTCAATTCTCCGTTCGTCTAGGGA
>CAVDQP010000059.1:6306-7466 GCA_963611245.1 Holdemanella biformis | reverse complement strand
CTATATTTTTTTAAATGTTTCACATGAAACATTCTTAACCTTTTGAAATAATTACATATTTAAAAAGAAAGTTTTTGCGCGATTGTCTCATCTTTTAAGACTTTATTCTTTTTAAAATAATGAAATGCCGAAAAACCTCTTTCATCTTTCATTTCAATATCAGCGCCTTTCAAAAGTAAAATATCAATAATTTCGGCGTTTATTGTTTCTTTTGCCGCCAACATTAAAGCTGTCTTTTTCTTTTTATCCGTCGCATTCACCGGCAAACCGGCTTGAATCAACCGTTCAATCACTTCCGAAGAAGAATTTTCCACACAAGCTTCCATCAAAGCATTTCTGCCGTTTTTATCAACAGAATCGACAGAAACACCCTGTTTAATAAGATATCCGATGACTTGAACAGAATTTCCGGCGGCGGCATACATTAAAACCGTTTTATTTTCTTTATCAACAGCTCTTAAATTGGCACCGTTTTCCACCATTTTTTGAATAACAGGCAAAGGACGATTTCTTTTTAAAGAATACATAAAAAGCGTTTCTCCGTCACCGTCTTTTTCCGTGGCGTTGATATTCACGCCTTGATTTAAGGCTCTTTCAACCTCCGGCAAAGAACCGAAAATAACTTGCTTTTCCAAGCGAGACCAAGCGTTTACGCCGTCAGAGAACAAAAAAATCAAAAAGAAAATCAAAATACTTTTCATGCTTGTTCCTTAAAAAAAAGCCCCCCTTCACCTAACGGAAAAGAGAGGCTTTCAAAATAAAAAGTCTTTTGCTAGAAAGCCTCTTTCAAAGCTTTTTCCAAACTATCCCGCAAACTTTCCTTAATATCCTTATTCAAGAGAAGAACCTCTTTCATCGAAACAGGAAATTCCTTCATCAAACCGGCGGAAGAATACGGTTCTCCGATATCATGCAAGAATTCTTCAATATTTTCGCCGTTTATTTCCTTGGATAAAACTTTTTTATTTTTATCGACCACGACGGCAAAAGTTTCTATCTCTTCTCCTTCTATATGCAGCTGAACTTTTCTTGAAACAGCTTGTTCTTCATTCCAAGCTTCATGGATTTTAATTTCCGTATCGCCCATAATCATCATAAAATTTTGAGATTTCGGTTCGCCTTTTTCAGAAAATTTCAAAAGCCGTTTAATATTCCGCGTT
>CAVDQP010000059.1:5806-6296 GCA_963611245.1 Holdemanella biformis | reverse complement strand
ATTAAAAGAGTTCATAACAGATTCCACCTGTCCCGCGTCGGAGAAAGTCAACGCCGTCTTCACCACCGCTTTCATCGGCCGTTGGATAGAAGAATCCACTTCTTCTGAAACGAGCTTTTTGGCTTCATTGTATTTTTGAGTAAGAAGAACTTTTTGAATCAGAACATTATTTTCCATTTCTCCTTTGACCTGAATTTGGTAAAGAGCGCGTCCGTTTTCATCTGTCACTTTTGAAACTTGATACATTTTATCTGTCATGGCTATTTCCTCATTGTTAATAAAACCCTCTGGGGGAAATTATAAACGATATAAAAAAAAGTTTCAATTTTCTTTTTAAAAAAAAGCCCTTTCTTAAAGAAAGGACTTTGAAAATTAAAAGAAAAAAGATTTACCGTGATTTTTTATTTTCCCCGAGAGGAATTGTAAAAAACGCCTTTCCCTTTGTGGCCACATGCTTATTTCCGCATTTTTGACAAACATCTGTTGAAAC
>CAVDQP010000059.1:0-5796 GCA_963611245.1 Holdemanella biformis | reverse complement strand
CTTCAAGAGAGGCTTGAAATACAGGTTTTTCCCCGACAAATTCCTTTTCCTTGCCGATATTCAGTTGAATTGCCGGAACTTCTTCAGTATACATTTCAACTTTAGGCATTGTAATTTCATTGGTTGAAACCGTTGAGGCGGGTTGTTCTATCTTCGTCGACGGCTTTTCAGAAATTGTTACTTTTGTTTTATTGACAGACTTGTCCGCTACAACCCCTATTCCGATGACAGCCGCCCCTACCAGCACACAAATCTTAACAGCGTTGCGAATTTTTTTAGATAAATTATCAATAAAAATCTTTTTTCTGATGGCTTTAGCTTTTTTTTCCGCTTCTTGTCTTTCCGCTTTAGCCGCCAAAACTTTTTCGCCCTCTGTCAGCTCTTTTGCATACGCTTGCGTCAATTTTTTTTCACGAATTTGATCTTTTTCATAACAAGAGGTGTATTCTTCAGACAGAGCCGAATTACCGGCAACGTTTTGAATATTATTCGCCGTATATTTATCCACTACATTCACCATTTTGCAGCTCCTTGTTCAACTTTAACTGATTTAAGGACAGTATAATTTAAAAATATTATTTTGTCAATAATTATTATCTTCTTTCTTTGATAAGAAAAAAACAGCATTTGAACCGTTGGTTTTCAAGCAAAAAAGCAAAGTTTTTTAGTTTATTCCTCTTTTGAAACAGAGAACAACGCGTCAATTTCTTCATGTTCAATCACGACGTTCAAACGGTCGGCATAGTCAAATTTAATTTCGGCGACCGTTTCTTTCGCCAGACGTTGACGCTGTAACTCTTCCTCCATCTGCCGACGGGAAGAGGCCGTTTTTTCGGAAGAAATATTCTCCACAACGGCAGCGATAAAAGCAGAATCCCCTTGCGAAAGAATAACAGGCTTTTTTAACCGCGCTTCAAACAGAGCCTCCGTCACCGATTGAGATAAATCGTCCGAACTGTTTCTGGAAATTTCTTTTAAAGAAGAGCTTTTTAAATTTTCCTTTTTCAAAACGGTTTCAAAACTTTTCCCTTGTTCAAAAGAGTCTTGCATTCTTTGAGCTTTTTCGGACAACAACCGTTTTTGTTCGTCTTTTTTCCATATTTGAAGCAATTCCGGACGGCTTTGATAAAAACTTTTTTGCTCTTGAGGATAAATATTTTCAATATACGCAATAAGATATCCGTCCTTTTCTTCCACTAACGGTGTTGTTTCCTTTAAAGAAGAGGAAAAAATCATCTGCACGAATTGAGGATTGGATAAAACACCGTCATTCTGCGTTACAAAGGAAATCTTTTCAACAGAGTGTTCCGGTAAATTCAACGCCTGCGCCACCTCGTGAAGAGATTTGCCTTCGCCTATCATATTTTGAGCCAGACGCACTTTTTCGTCCATTAAATCGTAAGCCTTTTCCGTTTCCAATTGTTCACGGACGGCTTTTTGCAGATCCGCTTTGGAAGGTTCTTTTGCCGCCGTTATTTCGCGGACAACCAAAAAATGATACCCGAGAGAGCTTTGTATCGGGCCTATCACCTTATTGACGGAAGAAGAAAACAAAGGAGCGGCCAACTCTTCCATAACGGATTCTTTTTCAACCCAGCCGAAATCCGTCTCTTCAGGAGTCTGTCCCGCCTCTGAAGACGCTTTTTCAATAAAATTGTCCGCTGTCAGGATTTTTGATAAAGAAAGAGCTTCACTTTCCGTATCAACCTTGATTTGATCGACTCGTCTTTTTTCCGGTTCCGACAGAAGAACTTTTTTCTCTTCATACGCTTTTTCAATCTCTTGTTCAGAAACATTTGTCTGACTTTTTAACGAATTCGGAGAAATTTCAATATAAGTGGCGTCTCTTCTTTCCGGCGTCACAAGAGTTGACATTTCCGCTTCGTAATATTCCCGCAAACGTTCCTCGGAAGGTTCGTCCGTCACAATCATTTCATCGGCCGAAACGGTCACATAAGAGACATCTCTTTTTTCATTTTGGTATTTTAAAAGACCGGCGGACAACTCTTTCGGCATACGAACAACGGCATCAACGGCGTAATTCATATGATTGTTCGCCAAAATCTGACGCGCTTCTTTAATAAATTCTTCTTCGCTCAACCCTTGTTGTCCCAAATAAGCGGAAAAGATATTTCTGTCAAATTCGCCTGTTACAGATTGAAAAACAGGATTAAAAACAATATATCTGCTGACAGCGTCATCACCGGCGATTGTTCCCAATTCTTCGGAAATTTCACTATTTAACAGCTTGTCCGTCAAAGAAGCCACGGTTTGATCTAAAAGACCGGCGCTTAAAGCCTGCTCCGTTGTTAAATTTATGCCGCGACGACGCATTTGTTGCAAAGTCTTGTCAAACTCCGCCGCCAATTGAAAAGAAGAAACCTTTTCAGAACCGACTTTTATCATTGTTTCTTTTTTACCGATACGGGAAATTAAATCGGAAATTCCCCACACCGACACCATACTCAAGGCAATAACAAACAAAATAACTTTGAAAAACCAGCTTTCGCCCAAACGGCGGAAAAACATAATCATGAGCGCTTTCCTTATTTGTAATCAAAAAAACTTTGCAAGTATCATAATAGGCGCGGCATTTTTCCGCAACACAAATTTTTCTTTTTTAAGAAGTTGCGGCATTTTTTTCTTCGTTTTGAAGGTCTTTTCTTAAAATCAGAGCATCTTGTCCTGCGCCCTTTTTGTCCGGATAATATCCTTTACGCTCTCCGACAGGAAAAAAGCCTTCTTTTTGATACAAAGACAAAGCGTCCCAATTATTTTTTGAAACTTCCAAAAATATTTTCTGCGCGCCTTTTTGAGCGGCTTTTTGACAAGCGGCTTGTAACAGTTCTCGGCCCAATCCTTTTTTTCTTTCCTCGGGCAAAACGCAAAAAGTCAGGATTTCTGCTTCTTCCGCCACGCAAGCACACAAAATAAAGCCGTTTTGATGAAAAAGGCCGAAACGAGACGGACACGCCAGCAAATTTTCAAAATCTTGAGCCGGCCACCCGTCGTCAAAACAGCTCCGGTGGATATAAGACGCTCTGTCAACATCAGCCGACGCCAAAAGATGTAAAGGAAAAGTCGGCATTTTACTCTCCTTTCGAAACAGTTTCCTTTAAAGTTACGTCCGCCGGTCTTAAATATACCGGTTCTGTCGAAAGAGTCGATTCTTCTTTTTCCAAAGCCAAAAGCCCGATAGCCACAGCGCCGGAGTTATCTTCAGCAGAAAGCAGGGTGATTTTATCGCCGAATCCTTTTTGTTCCAGTTCTTCTTTCAAACGCCGAGCGCCGTCTCCGGACGCGTTAAAAGGTAAAAATTCTTCCATTTGTTCGGCGGTTTTGATAGCAGGTTCCGTCAACTTGTTTCCGTTTTTATCAAAAAGTTGAACATAATAATCCTCTCTTTTGGATTCCAAAACAATCCAAGCTTCCTTTTTTAAACCGTAAGCGCCGGCTTCAAAATTCGTCACGCCGACCACCGGTTTATTTAAAGCCAGACCTATGCCTTTTGCCGCGGCCAAAGCTATTCGAACGCCCGTAAAAGAGCCGGGACCTCGGGCAACGGCGATTTTGTCCGCTTGTTTCAATGAACAACCGGCTTTTTCGGCCGCCTGTAAAATCATCGGGATAAGCGCTTCCGCCTGTCCCACGGTGCATTCTTTAAAAACAAGGCTTAACACCTGTCCGTCACGCAAAAAAGCGGCAGCACATCCGTTTGTTGCCACATTCAAAGATAAAATCAGCATCTTTCGCCTTTCAAAAATAAATTCAATCTATCGGCATTTTACTTTTTTCCGACCCTGATGGAAAGGATTTTATTGACCTTCTTTATTTTTCCTTTAAATTAAAAGAAAACACACTTTGTCAAACGGAGAAAAATATGCGGGCACGTCAACGAAAAAAACAAAAAATAACGCCGTCTTTATATCCGAACCAGATGAAGATAAGAAAAAAGACGTCCAAAATCAATCCTGTGGAACACCTTTCAGAACAAAATAATCCTCTGTGTTTTGAAAACGGCTTGTCTCAAAAAGCCTCTCTTTTAAAGGAAAGAAATGAAATAAAACAGCCGGAAAAGAAAAAATCTTCTTTGAAAACTTATTTTTTCACAGGGATTTTAGTAACGGCGCCTATCGCCATTACCGGCTATTTAACTTACGAATTTATCAAATATATTGACAATTTAGTCGCCGGTTTTTTACCGTCGGCATATAATCCGGAAACGTATCTGCCTTTTTCCGTTCCGGGAATCGGCGTTGTCATCATGTTTTTATTTTTCATTTTTATCGGTATGCTGACCGCGGGATATGTGGGACGCTTTATTGTCCGAATAGGCGACGGAATTATTTCAAAAATGCCGTTTATCAGTGGATTTTACGGCGCTTTGAAAAAATTGTTCGAAACTTTATTCGGCACGGACAAAACAGCGGCCTTCAGAAAAGCCGTCTTAATCGAATATCCCAGAAAAAAACTGTGGACAATCGCCTTTGTCACCGGAGAAGTATATGAAAAAATCAGAAAGCCTATCGGATTGGAAGCAGACGACAGTATCAGCGTTTATGTGCCGACGACTCCGAATCCGACCTCCGGCTTTCTTTTATTTGTTTCCAAAAAGGAAGTCATTCCGTTGGATATGAAGGTTGAAGATGCCTTTAAGCTTTTAATTTCAACCGGTATTGTGTTGCCGGAAAAAGAATCGTCCGCCCTTATAAAAAAGCATAAAGACGCCTGAAAAACCATTACGACAGCATGGAAAAAACTTTTTCGGCGACCTCTTCCGCGGCATTCAAATACCCGCCGGACGGCGTTGTCGGACTGCCGAGCGGCGCCGCTTTTCCCAATAAATAAAGTTCTTGATGAAATCTTTGATGTTTTTCGGAAATATGCATCGATTCGGTAAAGATATAAACAGGCTTTCCGGTGGCACACGCCTCCGCGCACATGGAAATGGAATCGCCCGTCACGACCACTGTATCCGCCCAAGAAAGCAAACCGAAATAAGGATTTTCCATATCGGCTTGTCCTTTGTAAAAAAAGCACTTTTCTCCCGAAAGTTCTTTTTCCATATAAGATACCACCTCTTCGGGCGTGCGACGCGACGTTGTGACCAAAAAAGAGCCGTGCGGTATTTGCCGAACCTTTTGCACAAAAGTTTTCGCCATTTCAAGCGTAAAAGGGCTGTCTTTCGTCGAACCGCCGACAATTAAAGAAATTCTGGGAGCAGGGTATTTTTCAAGCGTCTGTTCCCATTTTTTCTTTTCCTGATCCAAAAGAAGAGGCGTCACTTTATGAGGAGCGCCGATTGTTTCAAAAACATTTTTGCTTTTCCCGTGATAGCCGTCATGCTTTGGCAAAGCGATTAAAAAAGCGTCTTGAAACCCTGCCGCTCCGGGGTTCATTAAATGAATGATTTTTGTCTTTTTTCCAGAAATTTTTCGGATATAACGGGATAACGGATACAACCGCCGACCGGCGGAAATAACAAAATCAGGGTAGGGCGGTTTGATTTGCGTCAAACATTCTTTTTGAATGCCCAAAACAGAAGCGCCGCGCAAAATATTCGGCAACTTCACCCATTTGTCATAAACAATGTTTTTGATTTCATAAGGCCACTTTAACGCCTGAGCCACACCGATGGTTTGCCCTTTATTGCCGGCTCTGTCATCTAAAAGAACCCATACTGTTTTGTCTGTCATATTGTTTCCTTTACCGCCGATAAACGCTTTTTCTTTATTTTACAAAAAAAGAATCGCTTTTTTATTTTTGCTTTTATTTTTTATATTTCAGATTTGCCAC
>CAVDQP010000058.1:390-7560 GCA_963611245.1 Holdemanella biformis | reverse complement strand
GCCATGTGGGATCAGACGGAACGCGCGTTAAAAGACGCCGACATTTTTTTGGTGATGGTGGACGGAAAATCCGGACCGGTGCCTTTGGATAAAAAACTGGCTCAAATGGTTCGCCGATACGATAAACCGGTGATTTTATTGGTCAATAAAACGGAAAGTTATAAACAAAGCGCGCAGGTTCAAGAATTTTACGAGCTGTCTTTAGGAACGCCGATTGCTTTTTCCGCCGAACACGGTTTAGGATTGGACGCGTTATACGAGGCGCTGTTGCCTTATTTTTCCGAAGAAGATAAATCTTTGCCCTCAGTTGAGGAAAATAAAGAAAATCTGCCGATAAAAATCGCCGTCGTCGGTCGTCCGAACGCCGGAAAATCAACATTGATAAATCGCCTTGTGGGAGAAGAAAGACTCTTGACCGGACAACAAGCCGGTATTACCCGTGACGCCATAGAGGTTGAATGGTTGTATAAAGGACGGCGCATAAATTTGATTGACACGGCGGGCGTGCGTAAAAAGGCAAAAGCCGGCGATTCATTGGAAAAATTGGCGGTAAACGATACTCAAAAAGCGTTGAATTTTGCGCAAGTGGTTATTTTAACGGTCGATGCGGATAATCCTTTGGAAAAACAAGATGTGCAAATTGCTTCTCAAACGGTGGAAGAAGGGCGCGCTTTGGTTATCGCCGTGAACAAATGGGATAAGATACATAACCCGAAAGCTGTGCAAAAAACGGTTCAAGAACGTTTGGACGAAACTTTGAAACAAGTCAACGGTGTGCCGGTGGTTTATATTTCCGCCAAAACCGGAAAAGGATTGAACGAATTGATGGACAATGTTCTGGAAATGTATCGTTTATGGAATAAACGAGTCCCGACAAACGCTTTGAACAAATGGCTTGAAAAAATGTTGGTGTCTCACCCGACGCCGTTGGCGCAGAACGGCCGACGAGTACCGATGAAATATATGACACAGGCGAAAACCAGACCGCCTTCTTTTGTTATCTTTACGACAAATCCGGACAAATTACCGGATTCTTATATCCGATATTTGACAAACGGTTTAAGGGACTCTTTCGGATTGAAAGGAGTTCCTATCCGAATTTTTCTACGTAAGAGGCAAAATCCTTTTGCGGATAAAAATAAGGATTAGAAAAAGAAAAAATTTGAGCGGAGTAATTAAAGAAAAAGATTAAAAGTTTTTAATAACTTATTGAAAAAAGGCAAAAATATGAAGAAAAACTTTTTTATTGAACTGATGAAAAAGCCGAATGAAATTGAATACACGACGGCTTATCGTTCGACTTTATTGGAATATTCTTTACTGGCCGGATTGTTATGTCTTTTTATTGCCGGCTTCGGATATATCTTCAGCAACGACATCAAAGAAATTTTTTTCAACACACAAATTCCTTCAACGGCGGATTTTGGTCAGTTGTTGACGAAAAAATCTCTTTTGACGCAGGACAAATCCGAACAAGTTCCGGCAAACACGACCGATAAGATTGAAAAAGCCCCTGCTCTTTCTTCTGAACTGATTCAAGACACGGCGAAAAAAGGAGAATAAGATGGCTTTTTCTTTTGAAGAAATCCGAGAAGCTTTTTCTTTTTTTGACGGTTGGGAAGAAAAATACGCCTATTTGATAGAATTGGGACAGAACCTGCCCCCTTTTCCCGTCGAAGAAATGACGGATAAAAACAAGGTCGAAGGGTGTATGAGTCAGGTATGGCTTACAGCTCATGAGGAAAACGGCCGTTTTTTACTGAACGCCACAAGCGACGCGATTTTAGTCAAAGGGCTGATTGCCTTGATTTTAAGCCTTTATAATGAAAAAACACCGCAGGAAATATTGTCCGTTCATATCGAGGAAATTTTCAAAGAATTGGGATTACAGGATAATCTCAGCCCGTCGCGGCGCAACGGTTTTTTTTCCATGGTGGCGAAAATTCAATCCTTGGCGGAACAAAAGAAAAATCAGACGGAAAATGGCTGAATTAAAGGGGGTTAAGACAGATGTTAAATTTACAAAGGCCCTCCTCTTTGACTGATTTAAAACCTGTTTTAAAATGGGCGGGAGGCAAAACTCAATTATTGCCTCAATTAAACGAACTCTTGCCGGATAAATTAAAAACCGGAAAAGTAAAAAAATACATAGAACCTTTTGTAGGGGGTGGCGCAGTGTTTTTTTACTTATATAAAAAATATCATTTTTCAGAAATATACCTTTTTGATATAAATAAAGAATTAATTATCCTTTATAATTCCATTAAAAATAATGTAAATGGGCTCATTCATTTTTTATCCAAAGTTTCAGATGAATATTTAAGTTTGAATAATGAGAAAAGAAAAGAATACTATTATCAAAAAAGGGAAGAATACAATAATTTTGATAAAGATATTGATGCAAATAGATATTCTGTAGATTTTATTCCCAGATCTGCTTTAACAATTTTTCTAAATAGAACTTGTTTTAATGGTTTATATCGTGTCAATTCTCAAAATAAATTTAATGTTCCTATCGGGAAATATAAAAATCCGACTATTCTTGATGAAAAGAATTTACGATCTGTTTCTCAATCTTTACAAACCGCCGAAATCAGATGCTGCGATTTTGATGAAACTTTAAATTACGCAGACGCGGATAGTTTTATCTACTACGATCCTCCGTATCGTCCCATCAGTAAAACATCTGACTTTAACTCTTATACATTAAATAATTTTGATGATAATGAACAAAAACGGTTAAAGCTTCTTTTTGAAAAGTGCCATAAAAAAGGAGCTCTGCAAATGGAAAGCAATTCAGATCCGACAAATTTTGCTCCAGATGCTTTTTTTGACGATTTGTATGTTGATTTCAATATCTATCGTATCAATGCAAACAGAATTATTAACTCCAACGCTCAAAAGCGCGGAATAATTAAAGAATTGGTTATAACGAATTATTAAAGATGCAAAAACAATATAGATTATATAACGATGACAGTTTTGATATTTTAAAGAAGTTTCCTTTAGAAACTTTTGATATGATCTTTGCCGATCCGCCTTATATGCTGTCCAATGGAGTCCCCTTAAAAAAACATCAGCAGCCCAGAAGATCTTCGGCCAAGATAGCCATATTCAGATCGTATGAAATTTCACCTTCGTCTTCATTTTTATAAATCACGGCTAAAAATTCGCCGTCAACGGAAACTTCCGCCGGCGCGTCTTTGCCCTGCCCCGCTTTGACGGACACAGACGGACTTTTTAATTTGGATTGCAGGTATTTTTGCAAAGCGTCAATTTCGATTTGTTTCATTTTTTTTCCTCAATTTCATTGCGTTTTTATTCTTTTGATAAAAAAACATTTTACAGATAAAAAATAAACTTGCAAGACGAAAAAAAAAGAGTTATAAAAAAAAGTCTTTAAAATAAAAGCCGAAGAAGCGTTGGGATGCTTCAAGGTTGTGACAATGTGAACTTAAATAAAAAAAGGAAAACAAAATGCCCAAATTAAAAACAAAAAGCGCTGTGAAGAAACGTTTTTCTTTGACAGCTTCTGGGAAAATCAAAAGAAATTCCATGAATAAGCGCCACTTTTTATCTCACAAATCCAATAAGATGAAGCGGCAAGCCCGTAATCAGAGATATGTCAGCAAGTGCGATTTCAATACGGTCGCCCGCTTTATGAACGGTTAAGAAGGAGATAGAAAATGGCTAGAGTAAAAAGAGGGATGACTTCCCACGCGAAACACAAAAAGATTTTAAATATGGCCAAAGGATACAGAGGTCGTAATTCAACCGCCTATCGCATTGCGTTGGAAAAGGTTGAAAAAGGACTGCAGTATGCTTACCGTGACCGGAAAAAGAAAAAGAGCAATTTCCGCGCTCTTTGGATTCAAAGAATTAACGCCGGCGTTCGGGAATACGGCCTGACTTACTCGCGATTTATGGACGGTCTGAACAAGGCCGGTATCCAGATTGACCGTAAGGTTCTCGCGGACATAGCGCTGACAGATACGGAATCCTTTAAAAGCCTTGTTGAAAAAGCAAAGGCGAGCGCAAGTGTTTAACTTCTAAACACGCGTTTTTTTAGGAAAACCATCAAGAAGACCGCCTTTGTTTTTAAGACGAAGGCGGCTTTTTCTTTATAAAAGAATAAAAAGGAAATATCAAAAGAATGACGACAGTGGAAAATTTATCTGAAAAGTTGTTTGAAGAGCTGGAACAAGCATCTTCCTTAAAACAGCTTGAAGAAATGAGGGTCGCGACTTTAGGAAAAAAAGGCGCGATTACCGATTTATTAAAGAATATGGCTTCCCTTTCTTTGGAGGAAAAAAAGACTTACGGACAGCAGGTAAACGCGCTGAAGGAAAATTTTTCAAAAGCGTTGGAGGAAAAAAAGAAAACGCTGGAGGCAAAAGAGCTGGAAGCTAAATTGCAAAGCGAGCGAGTCGATGTTTCTTTGCCGACACAAGAAAAACCGGAAGGGAAAATCCACCCCGTGTATCAAGTGTTGGAAGAAATGCTGGCTATTTTCAATCAAATGGGCTTTAAACTGGCTGAAGGGCCGGACATTGAGGACGACTTCCACTGTTTTGAGGCACTGAACTTTCCGAAAAATCACCCTGCTCGCCAGATGCAGGCCACTTTCTTTATGGAAGGAGAGGAAGATTTAGTTTTGCGCACGCATACGTCTCCGGTGCAAATTCGCACCATGGAAAAGGTCAAACCGCCGATTAAGGTTGTGGCTCCCGGTCGCACTTATCGTTGCGATTATGATATGACGCACTCTCCGATGTTTCATCAGATTGAAGGATTGATAATCGATAAAACAACGAATATGGGACATTTGAAAGGGTGTCTGGTAGAATTTGCTAAAGCTTTCTTTAATGTGGAAGATATTCCGGTGCGGTTTCGACCTTCTTTTTTCCCGTTTACGGAACCTTCCGCGGAAATGGATATCGGTTGTTCCCGTGAAAACGGCGATTTTAAGATTGAAGCCGGCAAAGGTTGGATGGAAGTTTTGGGTTGTGGTATGGTGCACCCGAATGTGTTGAAAAACTGCGGGTTGGATCCTGATAAATATCAAGGTTTTGCCTTTGGTTGCGGCATTGACCGATTCGCGATGTTGAAATACGGTATTCCGGATTTAAGGACTTTCTTTGAAGCGGATATGCGCTGGATTCAAAATTACGGTTTCGGCGCTTTAGATATACCGAATATGATAAGAGGCTTTGCAGCGGGAGTTCAAAAATGAAATTCACATTATCGTGGTTAAAAGAATATTTAAAAACAACTGCCGACTTAGAGGAAATTTCCGATAAGCTGACAATGATAGGTTTGGAAGTTGAAGAAATTATCAATCCGGCGGAAAAGCTTGCCGGTTTCGTGACGGCGGAAATTCTGACAAAGGAAAAACACCCGAACGCGGACAGGTTGAATCTGCTGTCCGTTTTTGATGGCACAAACACTTTGCAGATTGTTTGCGGCGCGCCGAATTGCTACGCGGGAATGAAAGTCGTCCTTGCTAAAGAAGGAACAATTATTCCGTTGTATAACGAAGCTTTGAAAAAAGGCGTTATCCGAGGGATTGAAAGCAACGGTATGTTGTGTTCCGAAAGAGAGTTAGGACTGGGAGACGACCATACGGGAATTAAAGAATTGCCGAAGGAAACGCCTGTTGGCGTCCCTTTAACGGAAGTATTAAAGCCCGATGCGGTGATTGAAATCAATGTGACGCCGAACAGAGGAGATTGTTTGGGTGTGAAAGGAATCGCGCGCGATTTGGCGGCCGCCGGTTTGGGCGAATTTGTGGAAACGCCGACACCTGAAATAAAATCTTCTTTCAAAAGCCCGATAAATGTTTCGATTGAAACGCAAGATTGTCCCGTGTTTACCGGACGGTTGATAAAGGGCGTCAAAAACGGCGAAAGTCCTCAATGGCTGAAAGACAGATTAACGGCGATAGGATTGCGCCCGATTTCCGCGCTGGTGGATATTACCAATTATTTTAACATCGGAGAAGACAGGCCTTTGCATGTCTTTGATGCAGGCAAATTATCCGGAAATCTGTGTATTCGTTCCGCCAAGGAAGGAGAAAAAATTCTGGCTTTGGACGGAAAAGAATATGACTTGCATGACGGAATGATTGTTATTGCCGATGAAAAAGGCCCGCAATCCGTCGGGGGTGTGATGGGTGGTGAAAACACGGGGTGTTCATCTGAAACGACAGATGTTTTTCTTGAATCCGCCTATTTTAATCCCGTCAGTATTGCGAAAACTTCCAAAAATCTGAAACTGGAATCGGATTCAAAATCTCGTTTTGAACGCGGTATTGACCCGAAAGCCACGCTTTCCGGATTAAACAGAGCGACGGCGATGATTCTTGACTTATGCGGCGGAGAAGCGTCAGAAATTGTTATGGACGGGCAAGAACCGTCTTACAATCAACCGATTGCTTTTGATTACGGGAAAGTTGAAAAATTAACCGGAGTTAAAATTCCGCAAGAAAAAGGCGAAGACATTCTAATCAGACTGGGATTTCAAAAAAGCTCAGACGGTTGGACGGCGCCGTCTTGGCGTTCCGATGTCGACGGACAAGCCGATTTGGTAGAAGAAATTTTGCGCATTTACGGCTATGATTCTCTGCCGTTGCTGTCCGTTCGATCCGAAGGTCTGGCCGAATCTATTTATACGCCGGAACAAAAACGGCAATCGGATATTCGCCGCGCTTTGGCTAATCAGGGATTAAATCAGGCGATTACATGGTCGTTTATGCATTCCGAATTGGCAAAAGATTTTGGTTCAAACAGAATCAGACTGCAAAATCCGATTACGTCGGAACTTGATGAAATGCGCCCTTCCCTTGTGCCGAATTTGCTCTCTGCCGTTAAACGCAATAATGACAAAGGGGAATCAGATGTGCGATTATTTGAACTGGGCCCCGAATTTTTCGGTGCTAAACCTTGCGAACAAAGAACAGTCGCCGCGTGCGTGCGTTCGGGTATGAACTTACCGCTGAATTGGCGGGAAAAACAAAGGAAGGTTGACGTTTTTGACGCAAAAGAAGACGCTCTGGCGGCGTTAAAGGCTGCCGGAATTCCGGCGGAATCCGTTCAAACATGGCAAAAAGCACCTTGTTGGTATCACCCCGGAAAATCCGGTTCTTTAATGCAAGGAAAAAATGTATTGGCC
>CAVDQP010000058.1:0-380 GCA_963611245.1 Holdemanella biformis | reverse complement strand
AAATTCATCCGGAAATTCTGAAAAAAATGGATATTAAAGGAGCAACGGTTGCTTGCGAAGTGTATGTGGACGCTTTGCCTCAAATGAAAGGACGGCGGAAAGTGTCGGCGCTGGATTCGTCGAACTTGCAATCTGTGCAAAGAGACTTTGCTTTTATTGTTTCCATTGATGTTCAAGCTGAAAAGTTGTTAAAATCCTTAAAAGGCGTGGATAAAAACCTGATTAAAGACGTCATTTTGTTTGATGTTTATGCAGGCGAACATCTGCCCGAAGGAAAAAAATCTTTGGCGGTGAAAGTGATTTTACAGCCGACGGAAAAAACTTTGACAGACGCTCAAATTGAACAGATTTCCGATAAAATTGTCAAGGAAGCACAGAAA
>CAVDQP010000057.1:1890-7595 GCA_963611245.1 Holdemanella biformis | reverse complement strand
AAACAAAAATAGGATTTTTTCTGCTTTATAAAGTCAGATTTGGGAAAAAACGATACAAAAAAAGCTGTTTTTGTAAAAGAAAACGGCTTTTTTATTTTTTTGATTTTTGATGATTACCTGAAACCGCTTTTCTTTTTAATTTTTCTTTTTAATTTTTTGAAGAAAATAATATTTATCCTTGCAAGTCTGTTTCCCCTCGGCTAAAATAAAGCCACTTTTAACCCTCTTATATAGAACAAAGGAGATTTATATGACACAAATTCATCCCTCATCCGTAGTTGATCCGAAAGCTCAAATTGACGAAGATGTCAAAATCGGTCCGTTTTGCACCGTCGGGCCTCATGTTGTTTTGAAAAAAGGTGTGGAACTGATTTCTCATGTTGTTGTTGACGGACATACGGAAGTGGGCGAAAGAACGCAAGTTTATCCCTTTGCCGCGCTCGGGATGTTGACGCAACACAAGTCCAGCCATTCTCCGGACGCTCGTTTGGTCATCGGTTCGGATAATATTTTCAGAGAACACGTTACGGTTCATGTCGGATCGCCGGTGGATAATATGATTACGATTATCGGCAACAGAAACCTTTTGTTGGTCGGTTCTCACGTTGCACACGATTGTATCTTGGGCGATGATATTGTGATGAGCAATTGCGCCACTTTGGCAGGCCATGTGAAAGTCGGCAATTTTGCGATTATCAGCGGGTTGGCCGCCGTGCATCAATTTACCCGTATCGGGGAACATTCCATGATTGGCGGAATGACCGGCGTGGAAAGAGACGTGATTCCTTACGGTATGGTTATCGGTAACCGCGCACATTTGGAAGGGCTGAATCTGGTCGGTTTGCGTCGCAGAGGGTTTGACAATGCGCAAGTTTTGGAATTGATGGGCGCTTATAAAGAATTGTTTGACACTTCCGAAGAAGTGGCTTTAAGAGACAGAGTCACCGCGGTAAAAGACGCGTATCCGAACAATCCTTTAATTCAAAATGTGATTAACTTTATTCAATCGGAAACAAAGCGTCAGCTGTGTATGCCTGAAAAAAAGGCGTAAGGATAAATGAAACCTATCGGACTTGTCGCGGGCTCGGGAAAAATTGTCGGGCAGGTTTTGAATGAAGCCAAAAAAGCGGGGAAGGAAGTCTTCGTTGTGGCCTTGAAAGGCTATGCGCAGGAAGAATTCCTTCCCGCCGATGTTCCGTGCGTGTGGATACGGTTGGGCGAAGTGGCAAAGGGGTTTGACGCTCTTCATCAATCAGGCGTTGAACAGTTGTGCTTTATCGGGGCGGTCAGAAGACCTTCTTTGACGGAATTGCGTCCGGATTGGCGCGCGGCGAAATTTTTTGCTAAAGTCGGCATTTCTTTTTTGGGTGATGACGATTTACTGAAGTGCGTTTTAAAAGAAATGGAAAACGAAGGATTTCAGGTTGTCGGCGTGCATGAGGTGTTGCCTTCTCTTTTAACAAAAGAAAAAGTGTATACAAAGAAAAAACCTTCCAAAGAAGATTGGCTTTTTATTGAAAAGGGAATGAAGGTGGCTAAAACGTTAGGGAAATTAGATGTCGGACAAGCTGTCGTCGTTCAAAATGATTTGGTTTTGGCTGTGGAAGGTATTGAAGGAACGGACGCGTTAATTCAACGGTCAAAAGCCCTTCATCGCAAGGGAAAAGGCGGTCTTTTGATTAAAGCGTGCAAGCCGCAGCAAGAAAAAAGAATGGATTTGCCGACTATCGGAGAAAAAACGTTATTGAGTATGAAAGAGGCGGGATTGCGCGGCGTTGCCGTGGAAGCGGGTGCGTCTCTTATCGTTGATGAGGGAGAAACCGTTCAACTGGCGAATAAACTGGGGCTTTTTGTCGTGGGATATGTTTTTAAAGGATAAAAAAATGGCAGATTTCCTGAAAAAAAAATTTGTTCAAGGCGATGAAAAGACCGTTCAAGGGGATAAGCACACTCTTCAAGGCGGAGACAATACGGCTCAAGGCGATGAAAAGACACAAAGTGCCGAACAACACTCTTCTTTTTTGGAAAAGCGGCCTTTGCGCGTTTATTTGATTGCGGGAGAACCGTCCGGAGATTTGTTGGGATCCAGATTGATGCGCGCTTTAAAAAAACAAGAAGAAGGACGGGTGGAATTTTTCGGCGTCGGCGGAGAAACAATGCAGCAACAAGGGCTTGTTTCTCTGTTCGATATTAAAGATTTGGCGATTATGGGTCTGTTGGAAGTGGTGCCGAGCATTCCGAAGGTGCTGTCTTTGTTATCCGAAACGATGAAAGATATTGAAGAAAAAAAGCCCGATGTTGTTCTGACAATAGATTCGTGGAGCTTTTCGGAACAGATACATAAAAGGATTTTGAAAAAAAATCTGTCCGTGCCGCATTTCCATTATGTTGCACCGCAGGCTTGGGCTTGGAAAAAGGGCAGAGCCAAAAAATTGGGCTCTTTAATGGAGCATGTTTTTGCTCTTTTGCCGTATGAAGAAGCTTTTTTTGCCCCTTACGGTGCACAGATGACCTATGTCGGGCATCCGGTGGTGGAAGGCGGCGCTTCAAAAGGGAACAGAGCGCGCTTTTTGGAAAAACATCACTTGAATAAAGAGGATTTTATCGTTTGTATGTTACCGGGCAGTCGCAAAACAGAAGTGGCCGCTTTGCTACCCGTTTTTATGCAAGCGGCGGTTTTGTTGAAAAAACGGCATCCTTCTTTGAAAATTGTTCTGCCGACGGTGGACACCATCGCCAAAACGGTGGAACAAGCCGTTCAAAAATGGCCCGTGCCTGTTTTGGTTGTTCATGGTGAAGAAGAACGATACGATGCTTTTTCGGCCTCAAAAGGGGCTATCGCCGCGTCAGGAACGGTGTCGTTGGAATTGGCGATGAGCGGCACGCCGCATTTGATTGCTTACAAGGTGTCGGCGGTGACGGCGTTTTTAATGCGGCGTTTTTTGAAAGTCAAGTATGTCAATTTGGTGAATATCCTTCAAAATGAGGAAATTGTCCCCGAATTGTTGCAAGAAAAGGCGACCCCTGAATTTATTGTTGAAACTTTTGAAAAAATCATTCAAAATGAGGGGGAAATTCAAAAAAATAAAATGGCTCTCGCTTTGCAAAAATTGGGAGCGGGTGAGGTTGAAACGCCCAGCCAAAAGGCGGCGAAAAAATTAAAACAATTATTGAAAGAAAGACGACAAAAAGAAAGTTTTTCTTTTGAAAATTAAGGTGTTGAAGGAAGGTTTGCATTTAAAATGAGCGGAAGGCTTTTATATCAGTATCCCCTTTGCCCTTTTTGCAGAAAGGTTCGAATGGTCCTGTTTGAAAAAGGGCTGGAGTATGAAACGGTTTTGGAAAAGCCGTGGTTGCGCCGAGCCGGATTTTTGGCTTTGAATCCGGCGGGCGAAGTTCCCGTCCTTGTGGAAGAAAGTGTCCATAAGGTGTTGAGCGGGCGTTCGGCTATTTGTGAGTTTTTGGACGAAATCAAGGCGATTCCTTCTTTATTCGGGGAAGATCCGTATGCCAGAGCGGAAGTCAGAAGATTGGTCGATTGGTTTGATGTGAAATTCTTTAATGAAGTTCATCAATATATTATGGGGGAAATTGTTTATAAAAGATTGGCGGGACGCGGAGAACCGGATTCTCGCGTTATCAGAGCCGGCAGAACGAATCTTGTCGGTCATTTAAAATATATCTCGTGGCTGTTGGAACGGCGGAATTTTTTGGCGGGAAGAAGTATTTCTTTGGCGGATTTTTCGGCCGCTGCTCAGCTTTCCGTGCTGGATTACATCGGCGAAATTCCTTGGGAAAAATATCCGGAAGTCAAAGGGTGGTATGCGACTATAAAATCTCGTCCCTCTTTTCAACCTATTTTAAAAGAGAGAATACTTGAAATTTCTCCGCCAAGCTATTATGATGATTTAGACTTTTAGAAAAAAGGGTTAGGACGGTTTTATGAAAAAAATTTTTACACTGCTTTTTCTTCTTACTTTAAGCGCCTGTGGAACGGGACAAACGACTTTCTTTTGGAAACAAGAGGGAATAGGGCCTATCCGGTTTGCGCAGGATCATAATTTTTGTCTGGCAAAGGCGAATTTTTGGCCGTGGACTTGGCCGGCTTTTCCTCCCGGAACGGAACCTTTACTGGAGTTAAGGTTTGATAATGACGCCGCTAACGGTATTTGGGCAAATTTTATTCCTTATGACGGGGCGCAGGAAGTCTATGTCAATTCAAAAAAAGATGACAGCCATATGTCCGCCAGCATTTACCGCCGTTGTATGAAAAATAAAGGGTATGAAGAACGTCGGCCGAGCGTTGTCGGGCGTCAGGTTTTTATCGAGTAAGTTGGCAGAGCCGTCTG
Organism: Holdemanella biformis; assembly: GCA_963611245.1. Classification (GTDB taxonomy): domain Bacteria; phylum Pseudomonadota; class Alphaproteobacteria; order CASFRQ01; family SAAU01; genus CASFRQ01. The sequence continues at coordinate 3,246 of CAVDQP010000057.1, read as the reverse complement.
AAAAGAGGCGTTTTAAAAACAGGACTGTGAATGACATTGAAAACAGGTCTGTAAATAAGAAGCCTCGTCAGATAAAAAATAAGGCGGCTTTGCTTTTTTCAATCTTTTTTGGGGCTTGCGTCCTGTATAGTTTAATGAATTTCGTTTTTTGATAAAGGAGTGTCAGTTATGCCAAATCCCGTTGTGATGCAAATTTTGCCGGCTTTGGAACAAGGAGGGGTTGAACGTGGCACGGTGGAAATCGCCTCTTGTCTGAAAAAAGAAGGCTGGGAATCTTATGTCGTGTCCGAAGGCGGACGACTGGTGGAAGAGTTGAACAAAATCGGCGTGGAACATATTGTTTTGCCCGTTGCTTCCAAAAATCCTTTTAAGATTATCAAAAACGCTTTTGCTTTGAAAAAGTTGATTGAAGAAAAGCATATCGACATTGTGCACGCTCGTTCGCGGGCGCCGGCTTGGTCGGCTTGGCTGGCGGCAAAAATGGCGAAGGTGCATTTTTTGACGACCTTTCACGGGGTGTATAATATCGGTGGTTCCTCTTTGAAAAAAAAATACAATGCCGTTATGACTAAAGGAGATTTAATTATCGCCGTTTCGAATTTTGTCTCCAATCATATTCAGGAAAATTACGGTATTCATAAATCAAAAATCCGTGTCATTCCGCGCGGGGCGGATATTGAAAAGTTTTCCAAAGAAAATGTCAGCGCCGAAAGAGTGACGGCTTTGGCAAAACAATGGGGACTTTTTAAGGAAAAACCCGTGATTATGTTGCCGGGGCGTCTGACAAGATGGAAAGGACAAATGGTTTTGTTGGAAGCGCTGACATATATGAAAAACAAAGATATTATCTGCGTGTTTGTGGGCTCTGATCAAGGAAGAACGGCTTATCGGGAAGAAATGGCTCTTTACGCCGAAAAATACGGATTGACGGATAAAATCAAGATGATAGAGTTTTGCAAGGATATGCCGGCGGCTTATTGTTTAAGCGATATTGTCGTCTGTCCGTCTACGGATCCGGAGGCGTTCGGTCGGGTTATTCCGGAAGCACAGGCAATGGGGTGTCTGGTTGTGGCCAGCAATCACGGCGGCGCGACGGAAACGATTGAAAACGGCAAAACCGGTTTTAGAACTCCGGTCGGCGACAGTCGGGATTTGTCCAGAGTGCTGGATTTTCTGATTGAAATGCCGATTTATGAAAATCAAAAAATTTCGCAAGCGGCGATTCAATCCGTTCGAAACGAATTTTCCGTTCAAAAAATGTGCCTGAAAACATTAGAGGTGTATAAGGAACTTTCGGAAATGCCTCTTGATAAGGCATAAGAAAAACTTTCAAAAACCCCAACGAGGCATCAAAGC